>SCTL01000613.1 GCA_004297495.1 Verrucomicrobiota bacterium | reverse complement strand
GTGATGTCGGACTGCATCACCGTGATCAGTTCGCTGTCCGATCTGTTGCCCGTGCTGGCGATTCCCAACACCGACGCCACGGCGGGCGCGCTGGAAATCCAAACCCGCTTTCTCCAGCAGACGAACACGCAAACCCTCAACGGCCGCTTCCGACTCGCGGGATTTTCGGGAATCGTCGGCGGCACCGCGTTCCTCAACTACAGCACCGACGCTGATTTTGAACTGAACAGCGACGCGCGCCGCATTCAACTCAAGCGCTTCACCGGTCGCCTCCACGAAGGGAGCAAGCTCGGCGGAAAAATTTCCCTGACCGGCAATTACGACAACTACACCACGGCGGCGGACGTTTCGGTGAAGCTGACCGACTTCAATCAATTTGGCCTGCGGCCGTTCCTGGAATCCGCGTTTGGCAATCGCCGTCTGACGAGCGCGGCGTTGAACTCGACCCTGACCGTCACCCGCGCCGCGACCGGCGACGCAACTATCAAAGCGGAATTGCAACTGACGAATCTCGTGACGGTTGATCTCAAAACCGGCATTGCGACTCCGCCACTCGAAGCGCGCGCGCAATTCGACGCCGGCATCGCGAAACAAATCGCGCAAGTCCGTCAGGGCCAGGTCACGCTCACGCCGACATCGCGGTCCAAGAACATTCTCGCGCTCACCGCGAACGTGGACCTGACGAAGTCCGACGCCATTTCAGGCAACATCAAACTCGCCGCCGACACGCTCGATCTGACGAAGTATCTCGATCTGTTCGCGGAGAAACCGAAGCCGCCCGGTGCGCGCCCCGCGACCCAGCCGACGGCCGGGCCGACCCTCGAACCGGAAGCCGCAAAACTTCCGTTCCATAATTTCGTCTGCGAACTGAACATCGGTCGCATTTTTGCGCGCGAGCTGGACGCGACCGGATTGCAGGCCGTGGCGACGCTGGACCGCAATCATCTTTACCTGAAGCCGTGCAAGGTCGCGTTAAACGGCGCACCCGTCAGCGCGAGCGCGAACATTGATTTCGGCGTGACGGGTTACACTTACGATTTTGATTTCAGCGCCAAAGAGGTCGCGCTCGGGCCGCTGATGAACACGATCCAGCCTGACCGGCGGAATCAGGTTTCTGGTCAGGCAACTCTCACGGCGCAATTCAAGGGTGCCGGCATCACGGGCACGAATTTGCAACGCAACCTGATCGGCGAACTGAATCTGCGCTCAACCAGCTTGAACCTCTCGCTCGGCAACGTGCGCAGCCCGCTCATCGGCGCGCTGGTCAACACGGTCGTTGGCCTGCCGGACTTGATCCGCAATCCCGGCGCGACGTTGGAAAATCTCGTGGGCCGGTTCGCCAACTTCGGCGCGCCGCGCGGCGGGTGGGCGGATGACTTGATGTCCGCGCCGTTGCAGAACATCGAGGCAAAAATCACGGCGGGAAACGGCAAGGTGCAATTGGAAAACGCGGAAGTGCGCAGCAGCGCGTTCAAGGCGAAAGCCACCGGCAACCTTGGCATCGAGCCGATTCTGACCAACTCCACGATTCACGTGCCCGTGTCGCTCGCGCTCAATCACAATCTGGCTTTGAAGATCGGACTCATTCCCGCCGGCTCGCCGACGAACGCGGCGTATTATGCGATGCCGGATTTTCTGACGATGCGCGGCACGATTGGCAAGCCGGAGACCAAGACCGACACGGTCGTGCTCGTGAACCTCGTCGCGCGCGCAGGCACGGGCGTGATCAAACAAATCGGCATTGCCGGCGGCGAGAAGGCCAAGTCCATCATTCAGACCGGCGGGGGCATCATCAACAGTCTTCTGGGTGGACCGAAGAAAACCGAGGGCGACCCTGGCACGACGAATGCCGTTCCGGATTCACCCGAGCAAAAGACTTTTGATCTCTTCGGCGCGCCGGAGAAGAAGCCTTGATCAACTGCCGGCGTACCACGCCCGCAACTCCGAGCGCAGTCTTTCCACCGGCAAACCGACGACGTTGCTAAACGATCCCGCAATCTCCGCCACGATGCGTTCGCCGTGTTCCTGGATCGCGTAAGCTCCCGCCTTGTCGAGCGGATTGACGATTTTGAGGTAGTCGTGAATCTGCCGTTGATTGAGCGGATGAAAACGGACATCCGTCCATTCGGCAAACGTGCGTTGGCGATGAGTGCGTAGATGCAGGAGACAAAGGCCGGTGATGACGGCATGAACCCGGCCTTGCAAGGCTTCCAACATCGAGGCGGCTTCCTCCAGACTGGCGGGCTTGCTGAAGAGCCGCGTTTCGCGGTCGAGATACACCAGCGTGTCCGCGCCGAGCACGAGCGCGTCGGGAAATTTTTTGGCGACGGCGCGGGCTTTGCGATAGGCGTTGACCTGCACCATTTCCCAGGCGGTCAAATTGCCGTCCAAAACTTCGTGGGCGTCGCTGGGGACGGTTTTGAAATCCTCAACGACCTGGCGGAGGAGCACCTCGCGTCGGGGCGAGGCGGAAGCCAGAATCATGGGCAGTCGGCTGGCCATATCATTCGCATCGAACCGAAAATAATTTAGCAGACCGGTTGGAAAGCGTCGAGTCCGCGAGCCGCGGAATCAAAGGTTGTCGTAGTAATTATCCAGTTCGGCCTCGTCAATCTCGATGACACCTTCAAACTGCTTCCCGCTTGCCTTCAGAATGCGGGCGACCTGGGGCGAGACCCATTTCTTCTTTCCGGTCTTCTCCGGCGCAGGCTTGATGCGATAATGGCCGGCGGGATCGGTTTCGAGAATATCGCGCTCGACCATGCGCAAGAGAGCGGGCACGGCCCACTGCGGATCTTCGCGGAACCGCCGCTTACCGCCCGCGCGCCGCGCGATTTCCCGGCCGGAAAGATATTCGTTCCGGTAGGGCTTGAGGTAATAATAAATCTCGCGTTCGTCGGCGTCCACGGTGCCGGAGATTAACAGCCTACGCCGCCGGCGCGAAGCTTCTTTTTTTATGCTGAAGCCGGGCGGCGCAGGTTTCTCCGTCAGTCTTCCATGGAACTTGGGCCGACGAGCCGCGCGGGAACTCGGGCCGGAATCTTTCCGGGGTTCGCCGCGAAATCCCGCAACAGAATCGGCACTTCCTGATCGCCCGACTGCTCGTCGTACATTTTCATGCCGAGCTTTTGCGTGATCCGGTCGGCGTCAACCATGTTGAAACCTTTCACGCCCTGTTCGCCCGGTTTGAATCCGTGCGCCAGTGCCCAGTCGTCGCCTTCCGTGCTCACAACCTCGTCCGGTTCGCCGTTCTTCATGACGAAATCCATCTGCGCGTGAAATTTTCTCGCGCCCTGCTCATAAACACCAAAGTGAAACGCGCCGGAAAAATCCACGTCGCGCGTCTCGAACACGTAGCCGTTGAACTGCTGGGAAAGATGCTGCGCCAACTCCTCGTATTGCGCCTGCGTCCACTCCAGACTGCCGATGATGCGAACGTAGCCGTTGTGCGCGGGAAAAACCTGGTACTCCCCTGCCCGCCATTCCTCGGCTTCAACTTTGTTGATCGTCAATCGCTTCTTGTATTTCTCCTGCCAGTGTTTCACGAACGCCTCGGCCACTTCCGTATGATTTGTGTGCTTCACGAACAACACCACACAATCCTCCTCCCACAAATTGTGAGGTTCGGGCGGCGCATCATCGCTCGCGGTGACGCTCGCCTGGCCCGCCGCGGCGGCGATGTCCGCCACGGCTTTGATGCGCCGATACCATTTCGCGCCGAACTTCCACGCGCCGAGACCGATCAACGCCAGCACGAGCAGCGCCGCCACGATTCCCTTCCACTGACCTCCGGACTTCCGCTCTTCATCCTCGACAACAATGTGCGACATGCTGCGACCGCGAACCGGCGCAGGCGCGGCTTCTTCGGCTGAAGTTGGCGGCGGCGCCGGCACCGAACTGCTGGAAGCGTAAGGCTTGTTGATCCGCAATCCGGCAGGCGCAGGCGGCGGCGGTGGTGGTGGCGGGGCGATTGGCGTGGGCGGCTGGGTTACGGGCGAAGGTGGTGCCCCACCCTGGAGAACTTGGTGGATGTAGGCGTTGGCCAGCGAGGTGACGTCCACGCCACAACCGGGGCAATTGATCCGCACGGGCATTCCGCCGCGCTCGGGTTCGACCTCGAACTGTAATTTTGTTCCGCAGTTGCAGATGATTTTTATGTCCATGCGAAATGGCGATGTGTCGCGAGATGATTTAAGCGACTC
>SCTL01000612.1 GCA_004297495.1 Verrucomicrobiota bacterium | reverse complement strand
TATTCTGCCAGCTATCACTTACAATTTCCGGGTCGATTCGGCATGCTTGGCGGTTGACAATTGAAAGGCCACCGCCTCTTGTGAATTGCGGACGTAGAGCTTGTCGCCGACGATCACCGGGTGATTCCAGGTCTTGCCTGCGAGCGCTTTGAACGAATCCACTTCGACGAACTCCTTTGGATCGGCGCGCACCAAATGGACTTGTCCATCTTCGGCGGCGACAAGCAGCAAGCCGGAGTTTTCCAGTAGCAGCAATTGGCCCTTGCCGTAGCGGCCGCCTTTCCACATCCGGTCGCCGGTCTTGAGATCCAGGCAGGTGAGGATGCCAGCGTCGTTGCCGTAAATGTATCCTTGATAGGTCACCAGGTCCGAGAAATCAGTTTTCAGGTTGCGGGAGGTCCAGAGTTCCTCCGCCTTGAGTTCACCGTTGGCGTTGCTGATGCGAATCGCGCGAGTTCCGACATTCATGGGCGTGCCCAGAACCACGGTATCATCGCCCGCGACCCTCGGTTGCAGTGCGCGGTAGCCCGAGAACTTCCATTCATAGTTCAGTCGCACCTTGCCCGTCGCCGGTTCCACCAGCACCAGTCCGTCGTTGGAGAGCATCAGCACCAACTCTTCGCCGGCAATCGTGTTCATTTGCGGCGAGGCGTAAGTATGATCGCCCGTCGCTGCCGACCATCGGAGCGCGCCGGTCTCCGCGTCGAATGCCAGTAGCCCCTTGCCGTCCTTGCCGCCGGCCCAGGCAATCACATTGGAACCGATCACTAGTGGAGAACCTGCAAAACCCCACATCGGCGCTTCCCGGCTGGCGACTTCTTTTAATTTCTTCTGCCACACAACGGCGCCGGTCGCGGGATTCAGCCGAAGAAACATGCCTGTCGCCCCAACCACAAAGAGCCCGCCATGCGCGAGCGTCGGCGTCGCGCGCGGACCGGGACCGCCCATCGGATCTTCGAGGCGGGCTTCATACTGATGGTTCCAGATTTCACGATCGGTCTCTGCGTCGTAGCATACGACGGCCTCCATCGGGCCGCGTTGTTCCTGAGTGAACAACAGATTGCCGGCGACGGCAAAGGATGACCAACCGGGACCGACGGGCACTTTCCAAAGTTGCTTCGGTGGATGCTCGGTCCAGTTGGTGGCGATCATCGGACCGGGATAGTTTCCCGACCGATCAGCGCCGCGAAAGCCGGGCCACTCCGGCGTCGCGAGCGGAAGATTCGTTTCGTTGGAAGGCACATTTGGCTTAGGGGCGGCAGAGCTTTTGGCTCTCGCGGCGAGCACTTGTGCTTCCGCCGTGGGTGCCCAGCGCCAGTGCAAAGTGAGCTGATATTCGCCATTCATGCCGTCGTTGCGAAGCAGAACGGAGAATCCAAGTCCGGCGGCGGCCAGAAGCAAGGTCGCACTGGTTCGCGCGAGCGGACGCCGTTTCTTGAACCAGGTTGCTCCGATCACGAAGGCGGTCAGGCCCATCGGGAGCGTGACATAGATCGTGCCGGGTCCGCGCATCAGTGGTTCCACGAGCGCCAGGGTCAACGCGAACACGGCGATGAGTCCCAGAAAACCCAAGACGCGCTCCTTCCAAGTCGCCCGGCTCGCCGCCAGCCACCAGATCAGCAGCAGCAGGCAGCAGAGCATCGGCCCCATCATGGCGACCATCCAATACTTCGCCAAACCACCTTCGAGATAAGCCGGCACGAATCGCGCGACGATCATCAGTACGACCAGGAACACGGCGGGCCAGACGCGCAGTGGGCGCGAGGCCGATGGCTTGACTGGAGAATTGGATCCAGCCGGTGCTGATTCGGTTTCGTTGCTCATGATTGAAATCCTTCCACCAAGGTGTGATCAATACTATCGGTTGTCAGTCTTCGAGTGAATGAAGTTTTGAGCAATTATTTCCCGACCATGACCATTGTGAGAGTGCCGGTCCGTCGCTCATCGATCATTACGGTGACTCGAGTGTCTTGGTATTTCAGGCGGCGACGGTTGGTTATTCAAGAACTGGCCTTGGGAATAGTCACGGATAGTTCCGGGAAATTCTACGGCCGGAGGGAAATTGCTTTTCTGCCCCGCCTTGACGATCCAAATTGCGATGAAGCCCGCCAGATTCCGCCTGGTCACTCTGGCAGGATGCCGTGTTTCGCAAGCTAGAGTCTGCGCCAAGAGCGCACAGACACTGATCGAGCGAACAGAGTTTAAGGATTATGGTCGTCGGGCGGACCGGAACGTGTTGCTTGAATTCTGGAACTCTCTAGCCGAGACACCGACTGCGGGTTAAACTCCATTGAAACTTGGCTGGTAGCATCATGGGTGAGCCTGTTTACATTTTGGGTGCGGCGCGGACTGATTTCAAACGGCATTTCAAAAAGGAAGGCCGGTCGGTGCGCGAAATGATTCTCGAAGCAGGACGAGCCGCACTGGCGGACGCGGGCATTGACCCGCAAGCAATCCAAGCTGGCGTGGTCGGGAATTTCGCCGCTGGACTTTTCACCCGGCAATTGCACCTCGGCGCGTTTCTCACCGAGATTGATCCGCAACTGCGCGGGCTGCCTACGTTTCACGCGGAAGCAGCTTGTGCTTCCGGCGGCGTCGCGGTGCTGACGGCGGCGAAATTCATCATGGGCGGCGTGCATGACGTCGTGCTGGTCGTCGGTGTGGAGCAGCAGAAGACGATGCCGCCGGCGCAAGGCGCGGAAGTCCTCGGCGCGGCGGGGGATTTTCAAGCCGAGTCCGCGCAGTTCGGCGACTACATGTTTCCGAAATTGTTCGGTCGCATCGCGCAACTCTACGGCGAGTGCTACAAGTTGACCGATGAAGACCTCGCCCGCGTGGCCGTGAAAAACCGCGCGCACGCCCGACTCAATCCACTCGCGCAAATGCGTGAC
>SCTL01000611.1 GCA_004297495.1 Verrucomicrobiota bacterium | reverse complement strand
CCGCTCTCCGACGCGTTCGACCTCACGCCCGACGCGTTGCACGCGCGCTTCCTGAAACACGCGCCGCAACTCGCCACGCAAGCCGCCGAGCGCGCGCTGGCCGACGCCGGCGTGAGCGCGAAGCAAATTGACGCCGTGCTCATCAGCACCTGCACCGGCTACCTTTGCCCGGGCCTGACCAGTTACGTGAGCGAACGGCTCGGTCTGCGCGGCGACGTGTTCGCGCTCGATCTCGTCGGGCAAGGTTGCGGCGCGGCGCTGCCGAACCTGCGCACGGCGGAGGCGCTGCTGGCCGCTGGTCGCGCGGAAAAGGTTTTGTCCGTGTGCGTGGAAATTTGCAGCGCGGCGTTTTACTTGGACAACGATCCCGGCGTGTTGATCAGCGCGTGTCTCTTCGGCGACGGCGCGGGCGCGGCGGTGCTCGCGAACCAGCCGCGCCCCGACCGCCGCTCCGTGGAATGGAAGTTCGGCATATCCCAACTCGCGCCTGCCGACCGCGACGCGCTGCGTTTCGAGCAACGCGACGGCATGTTGCGCAACATTCTTTCGCCGACCGTGCCGAAACTCGCGGCGGCACAGGCGGCGCGGTTGTTGAGCGGTTCACTGGCGTCCGCAGGCGTGCGCCGCGACCGCGTGGCGGGCTGGGTGTTGCACACGGGCGGTCGCGACGTGCTTTCCGCGCTGCGTGAACAAATGGTCCTGAGCGAAGCCGATGTGCGGCATAGCGCCGGTGTGCTGCGCGAGTTCGGAAACCTGAGCAGTCCGACTGTGTTCTTCGTTTTGAAAGCCGCGTTGAACGACGACGTGCCGGACGGGCTGTGGTGGATGTCGTCGTTCGGCGCGGGCTTCAGTTGTCACGGCGCGCTGTTGGAAGTGAAGCAGATTTGATGATGCGTAGCGGCGCGTCGGCAGACCGACGCCATTTATTTGGAAAGAGTGCGGCGCTCTGCCGAGACGCCGCTACGATGCAAAGAAAAATTCAACCCGAGTTGCTCGACGTGCTGCCGCCGGACGATCCGCGCGCGATGCGTTCGCGACGCGATTTGCGGCGCGTGAACGCGTGGATGCGCAATTCCGCCATCGCGGCGAACGCGCTGGCGAGCAGCGCGAATGGGAACCAGCCTCGTTCCATCCTTGATCTTGGCGCGGGCGATGGTTCGTTTTTGTTGCGCGTGGCCCAGCGGCTTGCTCCGACGTGGAGTGAAATCAACGCGCGGCTGCTCGACCGACAGGACGTGATTTCTCCCGAGACGCTGAGTGGTTTTCAATCACTGCACTGGACAGCACGAGCTACGGTTGCGGAAGTGAGCGATTGGTTGGAGCATCGCCAGGCTGATTCCGAGGAAGCCGTGATCGCGAATTTGTTTCTGCATCATTTCAGTGAGCCGCAAATCAGTTTGATGTTCCGCGAACTCGCGCGAACGGCGCGGCTGTTTGTGGCAGTCGAGCCACATCGCGGCAACTGGCCGCTGTTTTGCACCCATCTGCTCTGGCTCATCGGGTGCAACACCGTCACCGAACACGACGCGGCGGTAAGTGTGCGCGCTGGTTTCGCGGGCCACGAACTCTCGGTGCTCTGGCCGCAAAGCGATGAATGGATTCTCGAAGAGCGGCGCGCCGGATTGTTCAGCCACTTGTTCGTTGCGCGGAGAAAGAGCTGAAGATGAAACCAGTTTCCATCATCGGCGGCGGGCTGGCGGGGCTGACGCTGGGCATCGGGTTGCGGCAGCGTGGTGTGCCGGTGACGATTGTGGAGGCGGGAAAATTTCCGAGGCATCGCGTGTGCGGCGAATTCATCAGCGGACGCGGACTGGAAACTTTGGGCCGACTGGGATTGCGTGACTTGATTGAACGGGCTGGCGCAGTCGAAGCGCGCACGGCGGCTTTCTTCAATTGCCACGCGTCGTCGGGAACAAGAAATCTGCCGGCGAGCGCGTTGTGCATTTCGCGATTTGTGCTCGATGATTTGCTGGCGCGGGAATTCCGGCGGCTGGGCGGCGATTGGCGCGAGGGCGAGCGCTGGCGGGAAAAGGATTTTGGCGAGGGAGTCGTTCGTGCGAGCGGACGGCGCGCACACGCGACGGAGAACGGCTGCAAATGGTTTGGCGTGAAGGCGCACGCGCGCGACGTTTCCCTGAGCGCAGATTTGGAGATGCACGTTTCGCCCGATGGCTACGTGGGTTTGTGCCGGCTGGCTGGTGGCGAGGTGAATGTGTGCGGATTGTTTCGGCAAAGCGTAGGGTCCGCGGCGTCGGGAGCACCCCTCACCCCGTCCCTCTCCCCATCCGATGGGGAGAGGGTGGCCGATAGGCCGGGTGAGGGGAATTCGCATAACCACCGCTTGGGCACGCCGCATGGGCTGCGATTGATGTTTCGCCAGGAAGCAAATTCACCATTGCGCGAAAGACTTTCTGCCGCGTGTTTCGATGAAACATCCATTTGCTCAGTCGCCGGGCTTTCGCTTCAGCCGCGTCATGCTGTCGAACGCGACGAGTGTTGCATCGGCGACGCGGTGACGATGATTCCGCCGGTGACGGGCAACGGGATGTCCATGGCTTTTGAATCGGCGGAGGTGGCCGTGGAACCCTTGCTGGCTTGGAGTCGCAGTAAAACTTCGTGGGTAGAAACGCAACTCAGCATCGCCAAGAATTGCGACGCTGCGTTCAAGCGAAGGCTCGCGTGGGCGAGGTGGTTGCAGGCGTTAGTGCTCTCGCCGGCTTGCCAAAGCCCGCTGGTGTGGCTGGCGGCGCGGAGTGATTTTTTCTGGCGGTTCTGGTTCGCGCGAACGCGTTAGAACGACACGCCCGGTTGATCGAGCGAGAAGGTCATCTCCCCTTCGTTGAACTTCTTGTAGCCGCGCACGTGGAAGTCGGCGAAGAGGATGTTGAGTGTGCCGTTGTGGACGGGCGACGGGACGGCGAAGAGCGTGTCCTGCGTGTAGTTGTCGGGATCGGCGTCGTCGGGCGAGAACGGCCAGTTCGTGTCGCCGGAGAGGAGATACTGGCTGGGAAGTTTCACGCGGCTCAGGTTCAGGCTCGCCGCCCTGCCCGCTTGCAAATACGCCGCGCGGCTGCCCATGAAATAACTGTACGGCGACTGGTTGTATTGCCGCGACATCGCGGGGCAACGCAGCACGTTCGTGGTGCGATAATAATCAACGAGGGGTTTGGTCCACGGGACGACGTTGGTGCTGTTCCACGGCACGCTGCCGTTGGCTTGCGGAAGTTGCTCCGCGTCGTCATCAGCATACATCTGCATGGCCACGCCGATCTGGCGGAGTTGATTGGCGCATTGCGTGGTGATGGCGCGGTCCTTTGCCTTGCCGAGCGTGGGCAGCAACATCGCCGCGAGAATCGCAATGATGGCGATGACGACGAGCAATTCAATCAGTGTGAAACCGTAATTCCGTTTGCAATCTCTCATAACCGGTTGATTTCGTCCGACGAAAACTTCGCGGAGAAAATTCAACAGCGTTTCCCCGCGCGCAAATTATTTTTTCCAGCGGCGACGACGTGCGCGGACGAATAGTTAGCGTGCGGCTTGCTTCTGTGGTTAATTTCCCCGGTGAAACTTTTGTTCAGCGGGCCGGTGGTGAAAACGGAATTGATGCTCACGATGCTGGAGAAGCACGGCATCCCGGCCACGCAGGAATTTGTTGACCCCGCCGCACCGGATGATGGCGATCTGAGCCGGCCCG
>SCTL01000610.1 GCA_004297495.1 Verrucomicrobiota bacterium | reverse complement strand
GCTCTTCCGATCTGTCGCACCACGCCGACTTGCGATCCAAAGCCGAGCAACGCCGGCGCGCACATGAGGTAGTAAGGAGCGGCGAGTCGCGGAAACCCGCTCAGCCCGGACTTGAGCATGAACACCAACAAACCGATCCACGGCGAAAGGAGAATTGCGAGGTGGAGCCACGAACGCTCGCGAATTTGAAAGCACGGCTGGCGTTGCCGCCGCGGGTGCCAGATGCCCACGACGAGCGCGAAGGCGAGCAGCACGCTGACGCCGAATCCCAGCCCTGCTTGTTCCTCAACCGCCAATTCGCCGAGTTCAAGTCGCGCCGCGCTGCCTTCAAATGTCGCGCCGACCACGCGCGTCCAGGATTCGGGAAGATGCGCGGCCATCCACGCGTTGTGCGCGCGGGCAAGCGGAAAAATCGGCGGCGCGAAATTTTCGTGCGCGAGCAGAATCGTGTTCACGCCTAACCTGACTAGCGGCCTGTCGCCGGAAGCCGCGCCTTCGAGTTTCTGGCCGGACCAATCGCCGCATTGTTGGATGTTCGTCAGAGCAATCGGCGCGTAGGAACAAAGCAGGGCCGCAACTACCACGAATGCTGTCGCCAGAAAATTCTTGCGCAACAACCCAAGCGCCGGCAAGGCCGCGAGCAGCCACGGCAGCGCGAGGGGAATGTTGCTGGCTTTGCTGCCCGTGAGCAGCGCGACGGCGAGGATCGAGAGCCAGAGTTCCCGCGCGGATTGGTTCGCGCGCGCGCGCAGGGCAAGGTCCACGGCGGCGAGCGCGAAGACTACGCCGAAAAGATCGTTCGCAATGCCGCCGGCTTGCAGCAGGAAACAATAACCAGTCGGCAGCAGCCACATCCAGGAGTAAGCCACATGCCTACGCACGCCTAGGCGCGTGAAGAGGCTGAAGAGCAGGCCGGGCATCAACGCGAGCGAGACGGTGTTGATGAGAAATTGCAGCCGGTCGCTGCCGGTGAGCGCGAAGAGCGGCGCGGTCAGCCATTCGTAGCCGACGGCGCGGTTGTTCATGCGCACGAAGTCGGTGTGAATCCAGTGCCATTGCGAGTCCGCGAGCCAGTGCAGGACGCGCGGCGTGCGATACGCGAGACCGTCGTAGTTGCCTGGGCCGTGCAACGCGCCGCCGAGAAACGCGAGCACCGAGAGCAGCAGAAATCCGGCGGGAAAAAATCGCGTGAAGCGGCGACGCCATTTGGAAATTTCGCAGGAGAAAGAGAATTGCAACCCGAGTCGCTGACGAAATGCGAACGCGACCACCGCGAGGATGGCAAACGAAATGGCGTAACCGGCGCGGTTCAGCGCGTGAAATGTGGAGAGGTTCCAACCGAGCCAATTGCAAACGGCGCAGAGAAGAATCCAAAGGCCGACCGGAGAAATCTTTTCGCGCGGAGGAATCATCAGCGGAGGCGGACCGGCGCGACGAAGAGAATCATGCGCGGGTTATTGGTCGCGGTAAGTGATGCGCGCCTTGCCCAGATCGTAGGGCGACATCTCGACGCGCACTTTGTCGCCGACGCTGATGCGGATGAAATTTTTTCGCATCTTGCCGGAGATGTGGGCGAGCACTTCGTGGCCGTTGGGCAACGCCACGCGAAACATCGTGCCGGGCAACACCTGGGTCACCGAACCGATCAGTTCAATTGGTTCTTCTTTGGCCATGGACGCGTCTGCCTGCCGTGGACCTTCCGAGTCGCCGGGCAGATGGGCGCAAAGTTTGCAACCCGGGCGCTCGCTGGCAAGCTTGATTTGACATTCAGCGGTGGCCGGCCGGTTTCGGCGGCTGTTCCAGTTGCTTGCCCGCTTTCTTGATGCGCCGGTCCCAGTCCGACCAACTGGCGGCCCACGCGTCGCCGGTGAGATTGGTTCGCGCAGCGGGCAGGAGCGCCTCAAGTTGTTTGAAATGTGTTCGCGCCGCGGCAACGTCGCGCCAACGCAAGAACGCCTCGGTCAGGTTGAGATAGTTTTCGGGATACTCGGGTGCGGCTTTCGCGGCGAGTTCCAGGTGCTGGCGCGCCTTGCGGCGACTGCCGACGCTGCCGAGGGTCGGCGCGTCGAGATAGAGCAAGCCGAGGCAACGGTCCGGCCCGGCGTGATCGAACGCGCTGTCGTAGAGCTTCGCGGTTTTGAACTCGGCTTCCATTTCGTCCACGATGGGCAGCGCGCCGAGCATTTTTGTGCGGGCCAACTGGCCGAGGTTCATGCCGAGATAATAGTGGGCGGCGGCGTTGGTGAATTCGCGCGCGAGGATTTCGCGGCAGGCGGCGATGCCTTGCAGCGCGAGCGTGGCGCGCTCGGTGTCGTTGGTCGAGAATTCCGCGCGATCAAAACAGGCGCGGGCGAATTGCCAGGCGAACGTGGAATTGGTTTGGACAGATTCGTGAAGTTGTTTTGCCGTCAGATAATTCGCGGCGGCGCGGGCGGCAAACGAAATGGGGGACTGCGCCCGGTTCGTTGATTCATTGACCGCGAAACTTGTCAGCGCGGCGAGTGTTGAAATCAACATGATGGACGCGCACCGGCAGGAGAAGTTCCGCCCTTGTCTTGAATTAGGGATTGCGCACATGCCGACCCATCCTATACTGGTCTTTGCGTGAAACCACAGGGGAAAATCATGGTGGTAATTTTTGTGGCTGTCGCGGCTGCCCTGGTCCTGACCGGGTGCGGCGGCGTGCAGGCACAACGCTCGGTTTCGCCGGCGAGCTTTTTCATCCCCGGCTTGCTCAAGGCTGATCCAACGCCGCCGAAGCGTCTGGACCAACCGGAACCTGCGAAAGAAGTCGCGCTGCTCCGTTAAACTTATGCGATTCCCATTCGCGTTGTCGGCGAAGATCGCCGGCCACATCATCAAACACAAACTGCGCAAGACGCCGAAGTTTGCGATGGTCTTGCAGCTCGAACCGCTTCACACCTGCAACCTGACCTGCACCGGCTGCGGGCGGATTCGCGAATATTCCACGTCGCTCAAGGACATGGTGCCGCTGGAAAAATGTCTCGCGGCGGCGGTGGATTGCGACGCACCGATGGTGAGCATCTGTGGTGGCGAACCGCTCATTTACCCGAAGATCGAGGAACTCGTCGCCGGACTGCGCGAACAGGGCCGCATCATTTACATCTGCACCAACGGCGTGTTCATGCGGAAGAAGATGCGGGATTACATGGCCGCCGATTACTCGCCGGAGATGGAGTCGAAGCTTCAGGAGTTGGTGAAGGCCGAACTCGTCACGGAGAAAGAGGCTGAACAGATCCGCAAGTCGGACGCCGCCGCGAAAAGCAAAGTGGTCATCCGCCCGAGCCAGTGGATGTATTGGAACGTTCACGTGGACGGACTGGAATTCACGCACGACCTCATCGTCGAGCGCGAAGGCGTGTTCAAGGAATGTGTCGCCGCGATCAAGATGGCGAAGATTCTCGGTTACCAGACGGCGACGAACACCACGGTCTATAAAGAAACCGAAGTGAAGGAACTGGACGACATGTTCGCTTTTCTGTCGTCGCTGAATGTGGACGGCCACACGATTTCGCCCGGCTACGAATACGACGCGGCGAAGAAGGACATGGTCAAGCGCCTCGGCAAGCAGCCGGAGGATTTTTTCCTCACGCGCAAGATGACGCGACAAAAGTTCGCCAAGATTCAGGAGTGGGGCGAGAAGTTCACCATCTTCGGCACGCCGGTATATCAGGAATTTCTCGCCGGCAAACGCGAACTGACCTGCACTGCGTGGGCGATCCCGACCTACAACGTCAAGGGCTGGAAAGCGCCGTGTTACCTGATGACCGACGGTCATTACGACGGCTACCAGGAAATGCTCGCGAAGGTGCAGTGGGATAAATACGGCGTCGTGAACGGCGTCGCGCGCGATCCGCGCTGCGAGAACTGCATGGTTCATTGCGGCTACGATCCCAGCGGCGCGCTCGGCACGAATTATCAGCGCGGCGACAACTGGAAGAATTTCAAATACAACTTCGGCGCGAAGCCCAAGCCGTATGCGGCCAGTGAGGAACTGACCAAGCGCGCCTTCAACGGCGTGACCATCGGCAAAGGCCATCTCGCCGAAGCCAAGGCCGCGATCAATTCACCGCGCGCCGCGATGAACGGGGCGCAAGCCGCTTTCTCACGCAAAGAGGAATCGCACAGTCACGAAGCCCACGTCGGCAGCCACTGCGGTTCGGGCGACACGTCCGAACGCGACGCGTTGCTGGCGAAGATCGCCGCGACCAAGAAAGACTGACCAAGCCCGTTGCCGCCGCCGCTTGCGCTGACGGCGTTCTGCCCTAGATTCCCCGCATTTGCGGCGGAGTTCCGCCGCGCTTTTTCATGCACCGTTATTCTGAACGCACCATCCTGCTGCTGCTCGCGGCGGTGACGTTCACGCACATCCTGGATTTCATGGTGATGATGCCGCTGGGCCCGATGCTCATGCACGATCTGAACATCACGCCCGCCGGTTTCAGTCATCTGGTGGCCGCCTATACCATCAGCGCCGGAGTCGTCGGCTTGCTGGCCGCCCCGTTCATGGATCGTTACGACCGGCGAAAAGTGTTGCTCATCACGTATACTGGTTTTTTTCTCGGAACGCTCGCGTGTGGACTTTCCCAAAACGCCGGCACATTGCTGATCGCGCGCGCCACGTGCGGCGCATTCGGTGGAATTTCGGGCGCAACCGTGATGGCGATCGTCGGCGACATTGTTCCGCCGCAACGGCGAGCGACCGGAATGGGCATCATCATGTCGGCCTTTGCGGTGGCTGCGGCGTTGGGTGTTCCGTTCGGTTTGTATCTGGCGCAAAAATTTCGCTGGGAGATGCCGTTCTTTCTCGTCGCGGCTTTCGCGGTCGTGATCTGGGTGCTTGTTTTCATGACCTTGCCGTCCGTGCGGGATCATCTGGACGATTCCGCAATTCATGGCTTCCACACTTTTCTGGAATTGATTCGCGATCCTAACGCCGGTCGCGCCCTCATGTTCATGTCCGCGCTGGTGATGGGACACTTTGCCATCATTCCGCTGCTCGCGGCATATCTGGTTTCAAACGTCGGCTTGCCGGAAGACAAACTGTTTCTGATCTACATGGTGGGAGGTGTTTGCTCCGCGCTGACCGCGCCAAGATTTGGCCGGCTGGCGGATCGCATCGGGCGTTTTCGTGTGTTCGCCGGTCTGATTGTGGTCGCGAGCTTCGTCACGTTGACGATTGCGAATTCAGGCCGACTGCCAGTCTGGGGTGTGCTGGTGCTTGCGGGTTTGTTCTTCACGTTCGCGAGCGGGCGGTTTGTTCCCGGACAGGCCATCCTGTCGCTGGCGGTTCCGTCGCGCCGTCGCGGCTCGTTCATGAGCCTGACCAGTTGCACGCGCGATCTCACTTCGGGGATTACGTCGAGCCTTGGCGGGTGGATTGTGACCAGATCGCCCAACGGCCAGCTCGTCAATTACGACAAGCTCGGCTGGCTTGCGGTCGCCTTCAGCTTGATCAGTCTTTGGCTGGCTAGTCGCGTGCACGTCAAAGACGTCGGCCATCCTGCGCCCGCCAAGACCTGAAATAGCCATTGCTGCGCGCCAAGAAAATCAGCTAGGCTATGCGCGCCCTTTGATTTGCTTATGAGCAAGACACTTTATCTTTCACCTCCGAGCTTCGACGGCTTTGACGGCGGCGCCGGCGCGCGCTACCAAGCGCGCCGCGAAGTCACCAGCTATTGGTATCCGACCTGGCTCGCGCAACCCGCCGCGCTCACGCCCGGCTCGCGCCTGCTCGATTGCCCGCCGCACGACGTGAACCTCGCCAAGTGCCTCGCCATCGCGAAGGACTTCGATCACGTCATCATCAACACCAGCACACCGTCGTTGAAGAACGATTGCAAAGTCGCTGAAGCCATCAAGGCGCAGAAGCCGGACACGAAAATCGGTTTCATCGGCGCGCACACGATGGTGTTGCCGACCGAGACGCTCAAGGCATCGCCCGCAATTGATTGGGTTGGCCGGAAGGAATTTGATTACACGTGCGCCGAAGTCGCCGAAGGCCGCGACCTCGCGAGCATCGCCGGACTTTCCTACAAGGACCGCGACGGCAAAATCAAACACAACCCCGAGCGCGAAATGATTCCGAACATGGACG
>SCTL01000609.1 GCA_004297495.1 Verrucomicrobiota bacterium | reverse complement strand
CGATCTCTGAACTGGTGGTGGCCAACGGCAAAATTCAACCCGTCGTGCAGGTCGTCATCAGTCCCGAAGTGGCCGGCGAAATCATCGCGCTGCCGGTCAAGGAAGGCGCGACCGTCAAGAAGGGCGACCTGCTCGTGCAGATCAAGCAGGACAATTACCTCGCCAGCCGGAATTCCGCCGACGCCGGCTTCAAATCCGCCATTGCGAGCAAAACCCTCGCGCAGGCCGAACTCGACAAGGCCGAAGCTGAATACATTCGGAACAAGGATTTGTTCGCGCACCGGCTGGTTTCGGATTCGATCTACCTCGATTTCAAAACGGCGTACGATGTCGCGAAGCTGCACTACACCAACGCGGTTCACATGGCGTCTCAGGCGCAGTTCGGTCTCGACAAGGCGAATGACGACTTGAGCAAGACCACGATCCTCGCGCCGATGGACGGCACGGTCGTGCGGCTCAAATCGCAACTCGGCGAACGCGTGCTCGGCACGTCGTTCAACATGGGCACGGAAATCATGACCATCGCCGACCTCAGCGCGATGGAAGCGCGCGTGGACATCGGCGAGACGGACGTGCTGCTGATCCGGCCCGGCCAGAAAGTGCGGCTCGATGTGGACGCGTTCAAAGACCGCAAGTTCACGGGCGCGGTCACCGAGATCGCGAATTCCTCAAAAAGCTCCGGCTTGTCCGCCGCAATGCAGGCCAGCACGAGTCAGGACGCCACGAAGTTCGAAGTGAAGATTCGCATTCAGGAAAAAGAATTCTTTCGCCCCGGCATGTCGGTCACGGCGGAGATTGAAACCCGTTATCGCACCAACGTCCTGACCGTGCCGATTGCCAGCGTCACCACGCGTCTGCCCAAACCACCCGAGGACAAAGCCGCCAAAGCGAAAACTAACGCCACGAACTCCGCGTCGTTGATCACTTCGTCCGCGTCAGCCGCGCCCGCCACCAACGCGCCCTCAATCACGACGACCAATGAGGCCAAGGCCGACAAGAAATCCAAGGACGCGCCGAAGCCGATCGAGGTCGTCTTCGTCCTCGACGGCGATCACGTGAAGATGTCGCCCGTGAAAATCGGCGTGAGCGACGACAGTTATTGGGAACTGACGGAAGGTTTGAAGGAAGGCGACGAAGTCATTTCCGGCGGCTACAAAGCCATCAACCGCGAACTCGAAGACGGCAAAAAAGTCCGCAAGGGCCCGCCGCCGAAGGAAGACGAGAAGAAGTGAAGCGGCTCTGAGATTTGTTTTTCCACAACGACGCTTGGTTTGAGAGAGAGTTTTGAAGAATGTTGAACGCCCGCCCTCACCCCAGCCCTCTCCCCCAGGAGAGGGAGAATCGCTCGCCGGTTATTGGCGTTGCGAACGCGACGGGATTCACTTCGCGTTTTTTTGAAGACAGCCTGGCGGCGAGATTTGCAATTGCAGCCACCGAACTTTCAAACGACGCAGCATCGCCCTCCCTCTCCCCGGGGGAGAGGGCCGGGGTGAGGGCGAGCGTAACAACCAATTTTCAGCGTTCCGTTTTTTCACGATGAGTCTCATCCGCCTCCAAAACATCTCGCGCCGCTATCAGATGGGCGAGGAGACGATTCACGCGCTGCGCGACGTGTCGCTTGAGATTCAGCGTGGCGAATACGTGGCCATCATGGGTCCGTCCGGCTCGGGCAAGTCCACGCTCATGAACGTGCTCGGCTGCCTCGACACGCCCACGTCGGGCCGCTACGACTTGAACGGCACCGACGTGAGCCAGATGAACGACAACCAACTCGCCGAAGTCCGCAATCGCGAGATTGGTTTCGTTTTTCAAACCTTCAATCTCCTCGCTCGTTCCAACGCCCTCCACAACGTCGAACTGCCGCTCATTTACGCCGGCGAACCCGCCGGCGAACGCCGCAAGACTGCGTTGGAATCGCTCGCGAACGTCGGCCTCGCGGATCGCGTTCATCACAAACCCAACGAACTTTCCGGCGGTCAACGCCAGCGCGTCGCGGTGGCCCGCGCGCTCGTGAACAAGCCCTCGATTCTTCTCGCCGACGAACCAACCGGCAATCTCGATTCCAAGACCGGCACGGAGATCATGGCGCTCTTCGAGGAACTCGCGCGCAAAGGCAACACCATCCTCGTCGTCACGCACGAGGAAGACGTCGCCCGTCACGCGCACCGCATCATCCGCATCCGCGACGGTCTGATCGCGAGCGACGAGCAGGTGAAAGACCGCATCACGCCCGCACCAACGACGTAAACTTGTGAAGATGGTTTCACGCTCCCCCTCACCCCTGCCCTCTCCCCCGGGGAGAGGGAGACTCATTCGCCTTCTCACGCCAGGTTGTGCGACGGAGAAATTCTCGGCGACTTGCGAGCGACCCAGAGCGATCAATAGCTGTTCCCTCTCCCCCTCCGAGGGGGAGAGGGTCAGGGTGAGGGGGCCGCTGGTGATTGAGGATTTCGGATCGTGAATCTTTTTTCTGAAATCCGCGAGGGCCTGCACATTTCGTGGGCTGCCATCCGCGCCAACAAACTGCGCGCCGTCCTCACCACGCTCGGCATCATCATCGGCATCGTCACCGTCACGCTCATGGGCGCGGCGATCCAGGGATTGAACAAGGTTTTCCTCACCAGTGTTTCCGCTGTCGGCACGGACGTGTTCTACATCCAGAAATTTCCGTGGTTCAGCGACGAACCGTGGTGGAAGATTCGCAACCGCCGCGAGATTTATATTCCGGACGGACAATCCTTCATTCGCAACGCCAACCCCGCCTGGGCCGTCACGCTCCAGTCCGTCGGCCTGCGCTCGGTGAAGTACGAGAAGAGCATCGCCACCAGCGTCGTGCTCGTCGGTACCACCGAAAACGGCTACCTCACCGACGGCGTGACGCTCAAGGACGGTCGCTACCTCAGCGCCAGTGAAGTGGACGGCAACCGGCCCGTCTGCGTGCTCGGCGCGGATATTGCCAATAAGTTTTTCCCAAACGGCGGCGGTGTGGGCCAGCGTGTGCGCATTGAAGACACGGGCTTTGAAGTCATCGGTATACTCGACAAGCGTGGCAAATTTCTCGGGTTGGAGAACCTCGACAACTCGGCCTACATCCCCATCACGCGAATGGCGCGTGGATTCACCTTCTGGCCCGGCTGTCGTATCGTCTGCAAAGTCGGCGGACTGTCGAAGATCGAGGATTCCAAGGAAGAAGTGCGCGGCGTGATGCGCAAGGTCCGCCGAATCGCGCCCGCTGATCCCGACGATTTTTCCGTGAACTCCTCCGAGGCGCTCATCAAGGCGTTCACGCGCATGAGCACGGTCATCGGCGGAGTGGGCTTGTTCATCACGGGGCTTTCCCTGTTCGTGGGCGGCATTGGCATCATGAACATCATGTTCGTCTCCGTCGCCGAACGCACGCGGGAGATCGGCGTGCGCAAAGCCGTCGGCGCGAAACGCCGCACCATCCTCATCCAGTTTCTCATCGAAGCCGCGACCATCTGCCTCATCGGCGGATTGATCGGCCTGAGCATCGCGTGGGTCGTGACACTCGCCATTTCAAAGATTTTTCCGGCAACCCTGTCTCTGCCCATCGTCGGCATCGCGCTGGTGGTGTCCGCGCTGACCGGTGTGATCGCCGGCTTCCTGCCCGCGTGGCGCGCGGCGCGAATGAACCCCGTTGACGCCTTGAGGGCCGAATGAGATTCCGCCGCTTCACATTGCTGCTCGCCGAGACCAAGGAAAGTTTCCTGATGGCGATGGGCGGCCTCGCGGCGCACAAACTGCGCGCGGCGCTCACGCTGCTCGGCATCGTCGTCGGCGTGTTCTCGATCATCGTCTCGATGACCGCGATGCGCGTGTTGCAAAAAAACATCGAGAGCGAACTCAGCGAACTCGGCGCGCACACTTTCACCGTGGACAAATGGCCGGCCATTTCCTTTGAAGGCCCGGAAGGCTGGGAAAAATATCGCCGCCGCAAACCGCTCACGCTTGGTCATCAGCAAACCTTGAGCGAACGCGCCACGCTCGCCGTGGCCGTCGGCGCGGACATGTATTTCTGGCGCGGCGAGGCCTCGTCGCCTTACGCCAAGACCGACCCTGATGTGCTGCTCGAAGGCATCACGCCCGAAGTCCTCACCTGCAAGGGTTGGAGCATCGCGGACGGCCGCAATTTGCTCGCGTCAGATATTGATAGCGCGCGTTTCGTCTGTCTGCTCGGCAACAGTCTGGCCAAAAAACTTTTCCCGCACAGTTCCGCCGCCGGCCAGACGATAAAGTTCGATGGCTTGCGCTACACCGTCGCCGGTGTGCTGGAACCCACGACGAGCATGGGTGAAGGTCGTGACAACTTTCTCTCCGTGCCGATCACTCTCGGGTTCAATCGCTACGGCGGCTACAATCGCCGCAGCATCTCGCTGCTCGTGCAAGCGCCCAGCCAGGCCCTCTACGACG
>SCTL01000608.1 GCA_004297495.1 Verrucomicrobiota bacterium | reverse complement strand
CTTCAATCTGTCTCCGGGTGCAGCGCGCCACTGTGCTTTGAGTTGCTTGGTTCGTCCGACCGCATCGCCACCCAACTGGTCGTTGACCGGGAAGACTCGCTACTTGTTCGGGAACAAATGGAGGCACTGTTTCCTGACGCGGTGCTCACTGTGTGCGAGGATGCGCTCGCATCTGCGTGGAGCGCGCAGGATGATAGCGAAGCGGCCATCGTTGAATTCGGCCTTGCGCGCGAGTTCGTGTTCCCGCTTGCCGCCTGCAAGCGCGATCCGTTCGTTGGAATCACGGCAGCGTTGCACAAACTCGCGAGTGCCGAAGTTGGCCTCGTTCAAATCCTGTTTGAGCCGGTGCGCAATCCGTGGGGTAAAAGTGTCTTGTCTGCTTTGACCGACAACGAGGGCAAGCCATTCTTTCACGACGCCCCCGAATTGCTCAAAGCAGCCGAGCAGAAAGCTGACAAGGCGCTGTATGCGGTGGTGGTCCGCATCGCGACACGTGCCGGCGAATTTGACCGCGCGTGGGCCATCGCACGCAACCTCGCAGCGGCATTGCGCGTGTTCTCAAATCCCGCTGGCAATGAACTGATTCCGCTCCACAACGACGATTACCCGTTCGAGACCCACGAGGAAGACGTGTTGCGGCGACAAACGCGCCGCAGCGGAATGATTCTCACGAGCGACGAACTGCTTGGGTTCGTTCACCTGCCGTCCGCAGAAGTTTCTTCACCGAAACTGATTCGCCAAGTCGCCAAGACCAAAGCCGCGCCAGTAAGCTTTCAGGCTACAAACGGATTATTGCTCGGCCATAATTCGCACGCCGGTCGGACAGTCGAAATCCGCCTGTCTCCCGACCAGCGCGTGCGGCACGCGCACTTGATCGGTGTGCATGGAACGGGCAAATCTACCTCGTTGTTCAACCTCATCAGCCAGGACATCGCGAACGGTGAGGGTGTCGCTGTCCTTGATCCGCATGGCGACTTGATTGACCGCGTGCTCGGCAGCATTCCTGATAGCCGCATCGAAGATGTAATTCTCTTTGATGCAGCCGACGAGGAGTATTCCATCCCGTTCAACATCCTGTCCGCGCATTCCGACCTTGAGAAGAATCTGCTCGCATCCGACTTGGTTTCAGTTTTTCAACGGCTCTCGACTTCGTGGGGCGATCAAATGGCCAGTGTGCTCCGCAATGCCATTCTCGCCTTTCTCGAAAGTAGCCGCGGCGGTACGCTCGATGACTTGCGCCGCTTTCTCTTGGACGCCCGTTTTCGTGAAGAGTTTCTTGAAACCGTCCGCGACCCCGCCGTTGTCTTTTTTTGGCGCAAAGCGTTTCCGCAATTGACCGGCAACAAATCCGTCGGCCCCGTGCTCACGCGGCTCGATGAATTCCTAGCACCGAAAACCATCCGTTACATGGTCTCGCAATCCGTGAACCGGCTCGACTTCGCACAGATCATGGACGCCGGGAAAATCTTCCTGGCCCGGCTTCCCCAAGGTCAGATTGGCAAAGAGAACGCATTTCTGCTCGGGTCGCTCTTGGTCACCAAGTTCCAACAGACGACCATGAGCCGTCAGGCGCAGGACGTGGCGCAGCGCCGGGATTTCTGGCTCTACGTGGACGAGTTCCAGAATTTCACCACCCCGAGCATGACCGAAATTCTGACGGGAGCGCGCAAGTATCGGCTCGGGTTGGTCCTCGCGCATCAGGAATTGCAGCAATTGGAACGTGACAAAGAACTGGCAAGCGCTGTCTCGCATTGTTGTACCCGTGTTGTTTTCCGTGTGGGTGATGACGATGCGCGCAAACTCGCGGATGGTTTCGCATCGTTTGCGGCCCGCGATCTTCAAAACCTGGCGACCGGACAGGCCATCTGTCGCGTCGAGCGCAGCGATCAGGATTTCAACCTCAGTGTTCCTCTGCCCCCGCCCGAGGATTCTGCGACAGCCGCCACCCGGCGCCGGCGGATCATCACGGGTTCGAGAGAAAAGTATGGCACGCCGAGAGCCGCAGTGGAGGCCATGCTCCGGACAAAGGCCGAACCGATTGCGAAGCCCAAGGCACAAACTCCCGCGCCGCCACCTGAGCCAGCAGCGAGCATCCCGAATTCTTCCGAAGTTCCGAAGGTCACGGTTTCGGAAAG
>SCTL01000607.1 GCA_004297495.1 Verrucomicrobiota bacterium | reverse complement strand
GTCGTAAGTCGTGACGATTTCCACGCCGTCGGGCAGAGACGGTTTGATCTCGGCGAGCTTGGCCTTGATCCGGTCAATGACCTGCAAAACATTTTGGCCGTAGCGAACCACGACAATGCCGCCGACAGTTTCTCCCTCGCCGTTCAAATCTCCCGCGCCGCGCCGCATCTCCGGGCCGACGGTGACATTGCGCGCGACATCTTTCAGCAAGACGGGAGTTCCTTTTGAATCCGAGCCAACAACGACAAGCCGCAAATCGTCGAGCGATTGAATGTAGCCTTTGCCACGGACGAGATACGTCGTGCCGAAACGTTCGAGTTCGCGTCCGCCGACGTCGTTGTTCGCACTGCGAATCGCCGAGACAACCCGCGTGAGCGGCACGTTGTAGGCGAGCAACCGGTCGGGATCGAGTTCGACTTGATATTGTTTCTCAAAGCCGCCGAACGTCGCGACCTCGGCGACGCCTTCGATGCTTTGCAGCCAGTAACGCAGATGCCAGTCCTGAAACGCGCGCAGTTGGGCGAGATCATTTTTGCCGCTCTTGTCCACGAGTGCGTATTGAAAACCCCAGCCGACGCCCGAGGCATCCGGCCCGAGCGTAGGAGTGACGCCTTGCGGGAGCGAACCGCTCAAGCCCTGCAAATATTCGAGCACGCGCGACCGCGCCCAATAAACATCCGTGCCGTCCTCGAAGATCGCATAGACGAACGAGTAGCCGAAGAACGAGTAACCGCGCGCGACGCGAACCTTCGGCGCGCTGACGAGTTTGGTGACGATGGGATACGTGATCTGATCCTCGACGAGATTCGGGCTGCGGCCTTCCCATTGCGTGAAGACGATGACCTGCACGTCCGAGAGATCGGGAATCGCGTCGAGCGGTGTGCGCTTCAGGCAATAAATGCCGCCGACAAACAGCGCACCGACGAGCATGAACACCATGAACTTGTTCCGCGCACTCCACTCGATGAGGCGCTCGATGAGGCTTTCTTGGTGAGGTGTGGGATTCACGTTTTCCTCAATGCTTGTGTTCACCACTCGCGCCCATGCCCGCGATGACGGCTTTAAGCTGACTCTCGGAATCCACGAGGAACAGCGCGCGCGTGACCACCTTCTCGCCGGACTTCAATCCCTCGAGTACCTGCCAGTAGTCATCCGTCTTCGCGCCGACCTTCACTTCGCGCGGTTCGAGATGCCCGTCGTCACGATCCACAAACGCGACGTCGCGCTCGCCGGTGTTGATGACGGCGCTCGCGGGGACGACGAGGACATCCTCGGCGCTCACCTCGATCTCGGCGTCGCCCCACATGTCCGGCTTCAAGACGTGGTCGGCGTTCTCCAACTCGATGCGCACTTCCGCGCGGCGCGTCTGCGGGTCAATATGCGGATTAATGAATGCAACGGAGCTTTCATACGCCTTGCCAGCGAGATTCGGAAACACGACGCGCGCTTTCGCGCCCACTTTGAGTTGCGACAACTCGTATTCGTAAACCTGCGCCAGCGCCCAGAGCCGATGCAGCGGCGCGATCTCGTAAAGCGATTCGCCCGCCATGAAAGCCTTGCCTTCGAGGGCGCTTTTGGTGATGACGTGACCGGACACCGGTGAGCGAATCAGCAATTCATCGCTTGCCTGATTGCGTTCTGCGAGCGAGCGGATTTCCGCGTCGCCGACTTCCATGAGTTCCAGTTTACGCTTTGCGCCGGCGAACACGCGTTGCGCGTCCACAGCATTGGTCTGAGTGCGGGAGTTTTTCAGCGCGATCAAATAATCGTTCTCGGCGCTGAACAGTTCGGGACTATAGACCGTGAACAGCGCCGCGCCCTGCTCCACCGGCTGACCGGTGTAATTCACGTGGAGCTTGCGCACCCAACCGGCGAATCGCGGCGACACACGAGCCAGTGAAGTTTCATCATGCGAAAGCGTGGCACTCGCGCGGATGGTACGGGCGAGCCTTTGCGTTTGGACGAGTGACGTGGTAAGGCCGATGAGTTGGCGCTTGTCCGCGTTGAGGTGAATCGCGATCCGGCCCGGCAGCGAAGACAGAGCACCCGTTGACGAAGTCCCTTCATCGGTCACCGGCACGAGCTTCATATTGCAAATCGGGCAATCGCCCGGACGATCACTCACGTAAGTCGGGTGCATCGGGCAGAAATACTTCGTGGGTTTGGCGCTGGCGGTTTGACTCGACGGCGACGAATCCGTCTTGCCGCAGCCCGTCATCAGCACGAACGCCGTCAATGCCGTGACTCCGATGGTGAGAAAAATGGTTTTTGGTTTCATGGATTTTTCACTCCGTCTTGAGTTTCTGCTTCCTGCTCCAACATCTGCAACGCTTCGAGATCACCGATGCCGCAGCACAGAACCAGGTCCGAAAGCATTTGATACTGCTCTGAAACCGCACGGGCGTAAGCGAGCCGCGCGTCAAGCAACATGCGGCGCGCGTCGAGCACGTCGCGGAACATCGCGCGGCCCGCTTCCCAGCCCGCGCGCGCGCTTTCGAGCGCGGACTCGCTGCGTGGAATGATCTCGTCGTGGTAGGCGAGCGCCTCGCGGCGGGCGGCGTCAATCTTCACGGTGAGATTGTGAACTTCCTCGCGCAGGGAAAGTTCGTAATCCGCTGCGTCGGCCTCGGCGGCTTTGCGTTTTGCTTCGTCACGGCGGATTTCACTGCGATATTTTCCGGCGTTGAACAGCGGCAGATTGAAACTCAACATCACCTCGGCCTGACGCCATTCGGCGTTGCCGGAATAATTGCGGCTCTCGACGCCCAGACTCACGTCGGGCAGACGGGCGCGGCGCGTGGAGTCCACAATGGCCTGCGCCTGCTTCACCTGCTCGCGCATCATGCGGAGCTTGGGTTCATACCGCGTGGCGAACGCGACTAGCTTTTCGCTGTAGCGGACCTGGGCGGCGACTTCGGGCAGTTTCAGCGACGGCCATCCGGACTGCAGTTTGCGATTGAGCAGGCGATTGATCGCGAGCCGAGCGTGCGAAAGATTTTCCCCGTCGGTGCGAAGCTGCGTCGCTCGCGCGGTGCGTTCGTTCTGCGACTTGAGCACGTCCACCAACGTGGACTCGCCCGCGCGGTACCTGCCCTCGACTGATTCGGAAATCGTTTGCAGCCAGCGCAAGTCCTGTTCGCCAACCGCAACCGTTTCCTCGGCCAGCGCGGCGCGAAAGACGGCCTTGGCCAGGTCGCCGCGAAGAATTTGAAATTGATATTCCGCGTTCGCGGTCTCGACGACGAAATCAGCTTGGGCAACGCGACGGGCAAGCGCGGGCTTGCCGAACAGGGGGAGTTTTTGTTCCGCGCCATAAATGATGTCGCCGTCGTCGGCGCGCATGCGCGTCTCGGAAAACATGCCGCCCACGCGGACCATGGGATCATCCCAGGTGCGCACGGCGGCGACGCTGGCGGCGGCGGCGTTGGTGCGGGCGCGCGCAGCGGTGAGCGCGGGATGGTTCGTGCGCATTTCCTCGGCGAGTTGGTTGAGGAACACGGGCGTGACCAGCACGCTGTTCGTCCCGGCCTGAGCCGGCGACAACACGGCGAGCAGCAAAATGACACTGACAACGATTCCAGATTTCATACCGATAAAAACTTCCAACACCAAACGGACACGACACGTGTACGCGGCACGAACGTGCGGTACACACCACGGGCTTTATCGGCGGGAAATCAAATCAGCAGGACGCACAGCCGCGAGTGCAGCGGCTGGTCCGCGGAGACGGAGGAAAGGTGTTCAACGACGAACACAGAAGCAGGAGTGGACGCGGGCAGAAGCCACGCGACCGATTGCGAATTGAAAGCGGAAAAGTTCTTGAGCGAACCGGCGGATGGAGGCGCGAGGGGCGTTGAGTGACTGGCATCGGCATCTGGCTTGCAACATTTCATCTGCGTGCAGTCGCAACCGCAGCAACTCTTGGCCGGCGCACGCGAGGCGGCGACAGCAGGCGCAAACACAATCGCCTGAATGGCGATCATCACGCTGAGAATTGTTGCGGCCAGCCTTTTCACGTGGGCAAAGTAACACCGGCTGGACTTTCGTCCAGCCGGTTCTTGCGGAGAAAGCCTTATTTCTTGGCGGCTTTTTCGGCCTCCTCGATCTTCTTGAGATACTTGGCCGGGTCGGCATTGAATTTTTTGAGGCACGACTTGCAGCAAAGTTTGACCTCTTTGCCCTCGTGCTTGAAGACGTACGGATCGCCCATCTCACCGAGCTTCTCGCCGGAAACGACGCAGGTGGTCAGCGGGTAAGTTTTGGCGGCTTCCTTCTTATCCTCGGCGCTCAGCGCGAGCGGAGCAGCGACGTAGGCCAGGGCCAGTGTGAGTGCGGTCAGTGTTTTCAGTTTTTTCATAGAATGGTTGTTGTTCAACTTGCTGATAATACGCCAGAGACGGGAAAATCCTTCAAACTTTTTTAACACAGCAGGCGGACACCGCTTGGCATCCGCCTGGGATAGACCGGACTGATCAGATCACTTCTTCTCCATGCCCGGAGTCGGGCCTGAACCTTTCTTCATCACGCAGCAATTCACTTCCTCGCTGCCGCAGGCCTTGCAGGTATGCACCACCGCGTCTTTGGCCTGTTTGCCCGTGCCCTTGGTCACGATCTTGGTTTCGCAACTTGAACAGAGGTGAATCACAACCGTCTTCGATTCGTCCGCCTTGACTCCTTTGAACGACTTCTCGGAGACCTGCGTGTAAGTGTCCTTGCACTTGGGGCAACTCATTACGATGGTGTCGCCCGCTTCGACCTTTTGGAGGTCCTCCACCGTTTGAATTTTCAGGAGTTTTTGCGCGCCCTTCTCCTGTGCCAGTCCCTGGCTGGGCAGCAACGCCAATCCGGCGATGGCCAGGGCGATACCGAAGCCCGCGAGACATGTGGAGCGCTGATTCTTGTTTTTCATAATCTGTTTTTCTTTCTGTTCTTTGTGATGGTTGATTTCAAAGGCGGTCACTGTGGCCACCCACATCATGACTACACCGCGCGCGGCAAAATCCCGCAGCCGATGTCTCCGACTTCTGTTCGGGAAAATCTTGCGGGATTTCCGTTGGACTGGGGTAATACGGTCAGAATGTCTGCGGTCGCATAACGCAGCGGTCATCGTTGCCGTTGTCCAAAAGCGATAATGAAAGTAAACTCTGGTCAGCGGATGAAACGGTCCGCCGCCTTGATCCGATGAAAGAACCAAACTCAAATCCCGAGGACGCAAAACTCAGCGCCCTGTTGCGTGAGTCGAGAACCACCTCGCCGCTACCACCGCGTTTTCAGGAGGGCGTATGGCGTCGAATCGAGAACGCAGAATCCCCGGCGCGCTCTGAAGTCGCTCCGTCCTGGCTCGACGCGTTCGCTGCTCTCGTGTTGCGACCGCGCTTCGCGACCATTGCCGCCGTGCTGCTGATCATGTTGGGCGTGATGGCGGGCGTGCGGGCCGGCAGCGAATCAGCACGGCAAGCTGCGCAGGCGCGCTATGTCGCGGTCGTGGCTCCAAATTCC
>SCTL01000606.1 GCA_004297495.1 Verrucomicrobiota bacterium | reverse complement strand
ACCATGCGCCCGCGCATGGTGATCGTGGTGGATGACGCGGACCGCGAGAACGAGGGCGATCTCATCATGGCCGGCGAACATGTCACCGCCAAGGCGATCAATTTCATGGCGAAGGAGGGGCGCGGGCTGATTTGCGTGCCCACGACGAACGAGCGATTGCAGCAACTCGGCATCGAACGCATGGTCAGACAAAACCGCGAGGTCTTCAAAACGGATTTCCAGGTGAGCGTGGACGCGGCGCGCGGCATCAGCACCGGCATCAGCGCGGCGGATCGCGCGGAGACCATCCGCATCATGGCTGATCCGACGGCGACGCCGGACGATCTGGTGCAGCCGGGGCACGTGTTTCCGTTGCGCGCGCGGCCGGGCGGCGTGTTGCAACGCGCCGGGCACACGGAGGCGGCGGTGGACCTCGCGGTGCTGGCCGGCTGCCGGCCCATCGGGGTGATTTGCGAAGTGATGAACGACGACGGCACAATGGCGCGGCTGCCGCAGTTGTTGAAGTTCGCGCGCAAACACAAACTCAAGCTGTGCACGATGGCGGCCTTGATTGAATACCGTCGGCGCAGCGAGAAACTGGTCGAGCGCGAGGAGACGGTAAAGTTGCCCACGGATTACGGCGAGTTCGATTTGCATCTCTACCGTTCAAAACTCGACGGACAACATCATCTGGCGCTCGTGCACGGCGACGTGGCCGGGCAACCCGGCGTGCTGGTGCGCGTTCACAGCGAGTGTCTGACCGGTGATGTGTTTGGCTCGCGCCGCTGCGATTGCGGGCCGCAATTGCATCAGGCGATGCGGCAGGTCGCTGCTGCCGGGCGTGGAGTAATCGTTTACATGCGTCAGGAAGGACGTGGCATCGGGCTCGCGCCGAAAATCAAGGCTTACAAGTTGCAGGAGCAGGGCTATGACACGGTTGAAGCGAACAAGAAACTCGGTTTCGGCATGGACCTGCGCGAGTACGGTCTCGGCGCGCAGATTCTCGTGGACCTCGGCCTGCACAAAATCCGTCTGCTCACAAACAATCCCAAAAAAGTCGTCGGGCTGGAGGGCTACGGTCTGAAGATCGTCGAGCAAGTGCCGATCAAGGCGAAGCCGAATCCCCACAACGCGCGTTACTTGAAAACCAAGCGCGAGAAGATGGGGCATCGGCTTTGATTCCAGCCGCGCCAAAAAACGCGGCGCGATTCCCAAAATCCAGCGAGTGCAGACAACCCGTTTCCTTAGACTTCATCGTTGACCGACTGCGCGCGGTGATTAAGATGCGCGGTCTGTTTCTTAACTTGAACTAACTGAAATCGAACTATGGCAGTGAAAGTTGCAATCAACGGGTTCGGCCGCATTGGACGCCTGGTCTTCCGGGCGCTGGTCGAACAGGGCCTCGTCGGCAAGGACATCGAAGTCGTCGCCGTCGGTGATATCGTCCCCGCCGACAACCTCGCGTATCTCGTGAAATACGATTCCACGCAAGGCCGCTTCAAGGGCGAAGTCAGCTCCAAGAAATCCGCCGCCGACAAACCCGAGGACGACGTGCTCGTGGTCAACGGCAAGGAAATCAAAGTCGTCAGCGCCAAATCGCCCGCGGAACTTCCGTGGAAAGCGCTCGGAGTTGAACTCGTGATCGAATCCACCGGCCTTTTCACCGACGTGGAAAAGGCGCAAGGCCACATCACGGCAGGCGCGAAGAAGGTCATCATTTCCGCACCAGCCAAGGGCGATTGCCTCACGGTCGTCATGGGCGTGAACGACGACAAGTATGACGCTTCGAAGCATCACATCGTTTCGAACGCGAGTTGCACCACGAACTGCCTCGCGCCCGTCGTCCATGTGTTGCTCAAGGAAGGCTTTGGCGTGGCTGAAGGTCTGATGACGACCATTCACAGCTACACCGCCACGCAAAAAACCGTGGACGGCCCGAGCAAGAAGGATTGGAAAGGCGGACGCACCGCCGCGCAGAACCTGATTCCCTCGACCACCGGCGCGGCGAAAGCCGTCGGACTTGTGCTGCCCGAAGTGAAAGGCAAGCTCACCGGCATGTCGTTCCGCGTGCCGACGCCGACCGTCTCCGTGGTGGACCTCACGGTAAAAACCGTGAAGGAAACCAGCTACGCCGAGATCAGCGCCGCGATGAAGAAGGCGAGCGAGACTTACCTCAAGGGCATCCTCGGCTACACGAGTGACGAAGTCGTCAGCTCGGATTTCATCCATTGCGAACTGTCCTCCATCTTCGACGCCGGCTCTGGCATCGAACTGAACAACAAATTCTTCAAGCTCGTGAGCTGGTATGACAACGAGTGGGGCTACAGTTGCCGCGTGGGCGACTTGATCAAGGTCATGCTCAAGAAGGGCATTTAAGTTTCGCGCGAACAGAATTCACGAACGGCGATCCGGTGACGGGTCGCCGTTTTTTTATTTCGTATCAAACCCGGCTTGTCAGTGATGCGCGAGCCAGCTAGAAAACGGTGTGCAAAATTCCCAAGCCAACCAGCCATCAGTTTCCGAGGCTGAGACAGAAGCGTGCGTTGCGAAAAGTCTGGACGAAACGGGTGAACACTGGCGCTGGTGTCCGCAGTGCGGCCACGAATTGCACAACGAGAAATGCAAGCTCCGCTGCCCGCGCTGCCATTACTTCATGAGTTGTTCGGATTTTGATTGAAGCCTCACGTTTTTGTCTTTCACCCGGGCGACTTTCAATCCTGACGAAGCGTGCGGCGCGGATTCTCGCAGGACGACTCACGGCCCGGGCGCGCTCAGCGCGGAGGTTCGCTCGCGCATCCACTCCCAATCCCTTCGGTCGTTCGGATCGGTGATGGCTCCACCGCCCGCCCGCTTCTCGGATTTGCTGAACCATTGGTGCGTTTCGGAATGACCATCCGCGAAGGCGAAACCGCACGCGCCGGCGTGGTAAGTGCCGGGCGCGTCAAACCACGCCGGGCTTTCCATGCCAAACGAAAACGCCGCGTCGTTCAGACCGTTGACATCTTCATCCACCAGCACCCAGAGCATGGCCGGGCCCGGCGCGCCGATGGCCGAAACTTTTCCGTAGGTGGCCCACGGCGAATTCCGGCGATGATTGAAATGATTGTTCAGCCACGGACCATTGACCGACAGGGTGGGCACGCCGCTGTGCGTGCCGGGCTGCGCGTCGTAACCGGGACAGATCGTGCCCACCGCCTGGCTCATGGCAAAACTTCTCGCGGCGGGCACGGTCTTGCCGGCGAACGCGGGGTCGCTGCCTTGATACACGCCGGAACGTTTGTCAGCGGGACAGCGGAAGATGGCGACATTCCCGCTGAGATACGCGGTGAGCAAAGTGCGGTTCGGATCTTTCAACACATCGGGATTGAATTCCTCCGGCCCGCCGCGTCCCGCTTGGCCAGCACACCAATTGTGACCCGGAACGGTGTTGCCATCGTCGGGATTGGGCGGAAACAGATCGTGATGGTCGGCCGTGTAAAGCATCAGCGCGGTCATCATCTGCCGCCCGTTGCTGAGGCAAAGCGTGCCCTGCGCCCGGCCCTTGGCGCGCGAGAATGCCGGCAGGAGCATCGCCGCGAGAATGCCGATGATCGCAATGACCACGAGCAGTTCGATCAAAGTGAACGCGCGGCGGAATACCATGAACCTAGAGACGGGGAAAAACGGTCTGGCTTCAATTCTTTTTTGAGACTAATTGCCGGCATCGGCAAATTCGCGCTCAAGCCGCGAACGCGCCGAACAGCGCGCGCATCTCCTCATCCACCATCGCCGGGTCGCTCAACGTGTTCGCGATTTCGTCGCGCAGCAGTTGCCGGTAACGCTTCCGCAGCCGATGCACCGTCACGCGCACCGCGCCCTCCTCCATGCCCAGCGCGTTCGCGACGTCCGCGTGCGCCGATTCGCCTTTGCCGGCCATTAGAAAAATTTTCAACTGCTCGAACAACTTCGCTTTGCCGTCCGCCTCGCACTCGTGCTGCAACCGCTCGATGACTTTCGCCAGCAACGCCAGCGCCCATTCGCGGTCGAAGGCTTTGTCCGGACTCGGCTCGGCGGTGGACGCGACCTGAAACTTTGTGTCCGCTGTTTCCCAATCCAGCGACAATGTCGTCTCGCCGCCGCCGCGCTTGAGCCGCTGGGATTTTTTCCATTCGTTGACGAGAAAATTTTTCAGCGACGCCAGCAGGAACGCGCGAAAGCTCCCGCGTTCCGCGCTCAAGCCTTCGAGATAATTCTTGGCGAGGAAGCGTGCGAAGAAGGCCTGCACGGAATCCTCCGCGTCGGCCTTCGTGTGCCCGCGCCGCCGGACGTAGGCGTAGAGCGGAAACCAGTAGGTCTTGCACAATTCCTGCAACGCGGCGTCCGATTGCGGCGTGTGCCGTCGGCCCGCCGCGAGCACGACCGTCCAATGCGTCGTGGCGAAGATGTCGCCCGGTGCGCTCGAATGTTCGCTGGAATGTTCGGAGGTCAAAACAGTTTTAACCGCAGATAATCGCGGATGAACGCAGATGCGGCGAGACTTTGACACAGATTGCACTGATCATCACGGATTGAATCCGTGCGAATCCGTGGCCCAGGAATCTGCGTTTCTCTGCGTCCATCTGCGGTTCAATTCTTTGCCGGCTGCACCAGCTTGTACCGCAGGTTCACTCCACGCGGGTCGTCGTAGGCTTGCAGCACGCCCTTCACGTCGTTCCTTGTGATGAACACATACAGGCTGCTCTTGCTGACACTCGTGGTGGCACGGCGGAAATCCATTCCGGGAATCGAGACGGCTTCCATGTTCTCGCGCCAGTGTTCCATGTGCGCGACCAACTGTTCGAGTTGCTCCGCCGTAAGGTTGTCAAAATCTTCGGGCTTTGCAGGATTGCTGCTGACGCACAGGCGTAGGTCCAACGTGGTGAGGACGCCGGGAAACCCGTTCTCTTGCGCGAACAAGTCCGCGCCCGCCGCGCGCAACGTGTTCGTGCCCGCCTCCGTGAAATCCAGCTTCCGCCCCAGCCCCGGCGAAATGAAATTGCCGAACGCCAGATTCAACGCGCGCCGGTCCGAGTTCGCTGGTTCAATCACCCGCTCCACCACTGGGCCAAACGAGACGGAATGTGCCTCCAGTTGTTTCGCGTTGCGTTTCTCGGTGTGCCTGACTGGTGCCGCTCGGCCCGAATCAGACGTTCGCTTGGACGAATAGCTCCAAAGTAGAATCAGCGCCACGGCCGCGACCCCGGCGAACACCATCCCGGCGAGCAGCGCGAGCACCAGCTTCCAGCCTGTGTCGCGCCCGTAACTGCGCCGCAGATAGAGCGCGGTTAGCCCAGCCGCCACGATCGCCAAGCATCCGCCTCCCACCGCGCCGAGAAACAGGTTCAGCGGACGATTAGGCCGGACGGGTCGCGTGGGCGGCGTGGCGCGGTCAACGATTTGCACGCGCACCAGACGCGGCAAACTCGCCGGCGTTATTTCATTCGTTTTCCGGTTTTGTGCCGATTCAAGGTCTTCACGAACCTGTTGCTGGTGTAATTCGGTGTAGCTCTCGGCCGTTGCGTTGGCGAGTTCGGCGGCTTCAGCGGCGCCGTCGCTGAACACGCTGATCTCGATCAAACTCGTGTTGCGGACGGGCCGCAACTGGAGTTGTGCGCGCAGCAAATTCAGCGCGGTGGCACCGGATAACTTTTCTCCGCCGGCATATTTCCGTCCCCACCGTCCGTCGAGTTGGAGTTTTTCAATGACGCGTTCCAGCACGGGTTGGGATTGCATCAATTCGCATTCAGTCTGGATGAGGTAGGGGTCGTAGCTGGAAAGCGGCTGTGCCGGTTGGTCCAAACCCGCCGGCATGAGTTGCTCCACTTTGACGCGCGCGCTGGCTTGAAAGGAATTTGGCAGCAGAAAGGTGATGAGCGCGACGATCAGGAACGCGCTCAACCCGACCAACAGTCCGGTGGTCAGCGCGGTCTTCATATTGCGTCCGGTCAAAAATCGGGACTGTCCAATGACCGGTGGCACGCCGGCGCCAGCGGAATTTTCCGTAGTGGCGGCGCGCGTGTAATATTTTTCCACCCGCCATTCGCCATCGGGCTGTAACGCCGTCACCACGCCTTCCACCAACTGCTGGCCGCCGGCAAAGGTGGTGAGGACTTCCTGCGCAGTGCGCGTCATCGGTGTGATGACCGTGTTGGAAATCAATTTTCGCGAGATAGCTTTGCCCAGCGGACGGCGGTCTTTCTCCATCCGCGTCATCCATTCGTCCCGGCTGAGGTCGCGTTGAAAGTACGGCGCAGTTTTTCCCCATGCCCGCGCGTAATCGCCCTCTTCCAACGCCTGCCAGAAATCCATCACCGGCAGAGGATTGGAATTCGCGCCGGTGGATTTGATTTTGTTCACCTCGCGTTGGACGCGGATTAGAATTCGCAGATACCATCGGATCGCCGCCGCAAGCAAACCCACGACGATCAACACGGCAATCCACCGGGCAATCGTGGCAACTTGGGTTTGTGCCTGACTGGGCAGCGCGACCAATCCGTGTCCGACGAGACTGCCGACAACTGACAACGCCGCGAGCCAGAGGAGTCGTCGAAAGGCCGTGAGCAAGCGTTGCTTCGAGATCGTTTGCGCTTCGGGTGTGCGTCCACCGTCAGCGGTATGCTGTGCCCCCAAGTTCAGTGCGGCCAGGCGACCCACGGCGAAGATGGTCGCCCAGATCAGCATGTTCACTTCCTGCATGGAGCAGGCGAACGGACTCGCGCCGTGCCAGGATCGTTGCACCATGTTGATGACCACGATGAGGCCATTCACCATGAAACCGATGGTCGAGCAGAACAGCAGGAAGGCAGGCCAGAAATTAAGACGCTTTCGTTCGCCGCGCACGACGTACGCCGGCACGTAAGCGGTGAAATCAAACAGGAGCAGGATTTGATCGGCGATCCGCAGCAGGCCCTTCCGGAGCAAACCTGAATAACCTTGGGTCGCGATTGCGCTTCCGATATCCGCGCCCAGTTTCTCGGCCTCGGCTTTCGTCAAGCCGGCGTCCGGGGTTTTCGCGAGCGTCTCCGCCCGCAGTTGGCGAAGGTTGGCTTCAGCCTTGGATTTGCGCTGCTCAACGATCTCGATGATAAATGCCGCACCGATCAACCCAAACAAACCGTAAAGCCCCCAAAACCCTCGCAGCCATTGCAATTGCAGCCACGGCAAATTACTGAGGAAACCGAGGCTGCCGAGAAAACCGAGCGCGGAGATGTTGATCAATTTGATCGCGCGCGGCGAGGTGAAGGTCGCGTTGAAGAGGGCTTCCACGAGACGAACCATTTGCGCCTTGTGAAGCTGAACCGCTTGTTGGCGGCTGCTGTCGAGATTTGAGACTTCCGCAATCGTCTCCACCTGCGTCTTGAGCACGCTGACTTGCTGATAACGGAGTTCGGGTTTCTGTTCCAGCGCGCGCAACACAACTTCGTCGAGGCGCACGTCAATTTGAACTTTTTTGGAGGGCGCTTCGATTATTTTGCCGGGCAGTTCGCCGGTGAGCATTTGATAAAACACCACGCCCAACGCGTAAATGTCCGCGCGATGGTCCACCTCGCCCGGCGCGTGAATCTGCTCGGGCGACATGTATTGCGGCGTGCCCATCACCTTGCCGGCGTCGGTAAGCACAGGCGACCCCTCACCCGGCTTCGCCACCCTCTC
>SCTL01000605.1 GCA_004297495.1 Verrucomicrobiota bacterium | reverse complement strand
TCGTCGAGAAGGCGAAGCTCGCCGGCGGGAGAAAATTCATGCTCACCGAACGCGGCTCGACCTTCGGCTACAACAACCTCGTGGCGGACATGCGCTCCATCGCCATCATGAGGCGTTCCGGCTGGCCGGTGATCTTCGACGCGACGCACTCGGTGCAATTGCCCGGCGGCGGCGGCGACAAGTCCAGCGGCCAGCGCGAGTTCGCGCCAGTCCTGGCCCGCTCGGCGATTGCGGCGGGAGCGAACGGCGTGTTCATCGAAACGCATCCGCGCCCGGATAATGCGTTGAGCGACGGGCCGAATATGATTCCGTTGCGCGACATGCCGGCGGTGTTGAAGAGTTTGGTGAAGGTTTTCAATGCGGTGAAGGGATGAACATTCAACATTCAACATTCAACGCTCAACTTCCAAGTAACGCGGGCGCGCAGGCCGTTCGGCGTTGGAAGTTGAATGTTGAATGTTGCAAGTTTGCTTTTCTGCTGCTTTCGCTTTCCTGGTTCGGTGTTGCTCACGCGCAATCGCCGGTGCTCGGCAACGTGAAGAATTTCAACCTGAGCGAATACTTTGAAGCGCCACACCAGACGCAGATGAAATGGGAACTCACCAGCGCCAACGCGAAGAGTGTCACCAACGGCACTTATCTACTCAAGGACATGCGCATCGAACTGTTTCGCGAGAATGGACAGAGCGAGTTGGTGGTGAGCGCGCCGGAATGTGTTTATGACCCGGCCACGCGGACCGCGAGTTCCGCCGGGCGGTGTGAGTTGCGGTCGGGCGACGGCCAGTTCGTCACCACGGGCGAAGGTTTTCTGTGGAATCAGGCAGACACAACCCTCAGAATCTCGAATCGCGTGCAGACCGTCGTGCAGATGTTGCCGAAAAAGAAATCCGTCAAGCCATGAAAACAATTTTACTGGGAGTCGCGGTGTTGGTGCTCGCCGTCTCCGCGCGCGCCGAAGACACGAACGCCGCCGCCAAAGCGCCGCGCGGTTCGACCATCATCGAATCCGACCATGTCGCCGCCGACGGCAAAACGAAGACGGTGGTTTACGAGGGCAACGTGCGCGTGGACGATCCGCGCATGAGCCTGCGTTGTGAGCGGCTGACCGCAAAGATCGCCTCCGTGGGCGGACATCCGGAGAGCATGATCGCCGAGACGAACGTGGTCATCGTGGCGGTGGACGACAAGGGCATGACCAATCGCGCCACGGGCGACAAACTCGTTTACACTTACAAGGTCGAGGGCGGCGTCACGAACGAACTGCTGGTGCTGACCGGCGATCCCTTGCCGCGCATCGTTTCGCCGCAGATGGACATGACCGGCGAAAAAATTTATTGGGATCGCGCGAACGACAAAATTTGGGCGGAGCGCCCGCGCATGGAATTGCGCCCGGAAGTGAAAGCGCAGACCAATCTGCCCGCCGAAACCAATTCCGCCACGCCCGCCAGCAATGGAAAATAACGATTCCAGCACGGCGGCCACGAACGGCGCATTGATCACCACCGCCGGGTTGGTGAAGGAGTATCGCGGTCGGCGCGTCGTAAACCAGGTTTCCA
>SCTL01000604.1 GCA_004297495.1 Verrucomicrobiota bacterium | reverse complement strand
GCCATCCACAGCGCATGCGCCTCGAAATCCGTGACGACGCTGACGACGAAAGGGAGCGCGGCACTCCGGGCCGCAACGCCCACGACTGGTTCACGCGCTGCGGTTGAGGACAGCCGCACTCCTCTCGCGCGCATTTGCCCGAGCACTTCGAGTGGCGCGTAGTGCGTGCAGAGCACGACATCAGGCTTGAAGTGTTTCACGTGCCGCGCGAAGCGCAGACGCGAGCGACTGGGAAAAAGTTGCTGCAATTTGTTCAGCCGTCGCGCGACTTTCGGATCGTCGGTCTTCTTGAAAATCATCCCCCAAAGCTCCGGCGCGCGCTCGACAAGTTTCACGTAGCCATCGGAGTGAATCTTGCGATGCAACGGCGAGAAGAATTTCAGCAGGTCGAGACGTTCGATGCTGTCGCGCGGACGCAGCGCGCGCCAGGCTTCTTCCAGCGCGGAGGCGGCGGCGAGATGTCCGCCGCCGGCGGTCATGGTGGCAATCAGGATGCGCATGAGGTCAGTTCAGTTTTCAATGGCGCTGAAGTTGCCTGAGCACAAGCACGGTTGGGAAGCGAAAACCCGGAGCGCGGACGCCTCGTCCGCGAGTTTTACTGTTGAACGATTCACGCGGACGAGGCGTCCGCGCTCCACGGGGAATGCGAAATGAATTTTCCCGCGCGGAAATTTCTGCCAGCATCGCCACAGAAAAATTTTGCCATGAATCCACGCAAGTTCGCCCTCGTGTTCATCACCGCGCCAGACCTCAAGACGGCGCGCAAGCTGGCCCGCGCCGCGTTGACTGCGCGGCTGATCGCCTGCGCCAATCTGCTTCCGCACATCGAATCGCATTATCGCTGGCAGGGAAAGCTCGAGTGCGGCAACGAAGTCTTGTTGGTTCTCAAAACTACGCGCTCGCGTTTGCCCGCGCTGGAGCGGCTGATTCTCGCGCAACATCCTTACGACACGCCGGAGTTTCTCGTGTTGCCGGTCAACGGCGGCGCGAAGAAATATCTCGCGTGGCTGGCGGAAAGCTGTGCCGCGCCGCCCGGGGCGGGTACGAATTAGTGCGGACAAAAATGGTCTGGCACATTCGCGCGCGCGCGCTAAGGTTGCTGCGTGAGCCCAGCAGATGCTGTCCCGTTCGTGTTGTTGGTGTTGTTCGTCGGCGTATTCGTCGGCGCAGTGATGTTTCTTCTCTTCGTCGCCCGCTGGCATCGGCGAGAACTGGAGAGTGCGGATCGCCCCAGGTTTGAACTCACGCCGCCGCTGCCCGCGCAAAGTCAAAGTTTGCGTTCGCGAATTTCCACCACCCGCCGTCCGCGCCTTTGGCTGGCGGTGCATCAACCCGATTCCGCCGGCGTGTTCGCCACGCTGGGGCTGAACTACCCGCAACCGTGCCACTGGAATGATTGCGAGCCGGGCAGCGGCAAGATGTTCGTCAGCGTCCCGGTCAACGGCTGGACGCTCATCGCCGGCGACGGCATTCCCGATCCCATCGAGGACATTGATCGCTGCTACAAGTTTCTCGTGAACCTCAGCATCGCGCTCGGCCACGTGCAGATGTTCGTGAGCGATCCGATTTTCAGTCATCACGCCTGGGCGCGGCTCGAATCGGGCCGTGTGATCCGCGCGTACACGTGGGCCGGGCACACGCTCTGGAATCAAGGCGCGCTCACGCCGGAGGAACGCAGCCTGAGCCTGAGATGTTTTGCATACGGCGACGAACCGCCGCCATTCAACTGGCAAGCGCGCGACGTGATTTCGGAAAACGCGTCGCAAGTCAGTTCGCTGGCGGCGGCGTGGAGCATTGATCCGGCGGAACTGGAAGCCGTCCCCTCGGTCCAGACCGCCGGGGCTGCGGGCTTCTCCGGCTGGATTGCGTCTTGACGCGGTTTGCGTTCCTGCAACACACTCGCCTCGAAACTGACGAGGCAAAATTATGTCGCTCGAACTTGAACTCCAAAAATTCCCGAAGCAAATCACGCTGAAGGACAAATCGAAAGTCACGCTGCGTCCGCTGCGGCGCGAGGACGAAAAAAACTTCCACGCCTTGTTCCTGACCATCCCGGAACAGGAGCGCATGTTCATCAAGCACAAGGTCACCGACCCCGCCGTCATCGCCGAGTGGTGCCAGAATATTGATCTCGGTCGCAATCTGCCCCTGCTCGCCACGTCGGATGGAAAAGTGCTCGGCGTCGCGACGCTGCATCAACAGTTGGGCGGATGGAAACGCCACATCGGACGCGTAAGCGTGCTGGTCCAGCCGGACGTGCGCGGACGCGGACTCGCCCGGGCGATGGTGAGCGAGATCGTCGAGATCGCGCGCAACACCGGCCTCGAGCACGTGGAAGCGGAATTCATCGGCGAACAAGCTGCCGCCGTCCACATGTTCGCGATGCTCGGTTTCAGCCAGTTCATGGTGCTTGAGAATTACGTGAAAGACATGCAGGCCATCAACCACGACTACGTGTTCATGGGCTTGAGTCTGCTCACGGATGAGGAGTACGCCGGCGTGGGAGGCTGAAGGATTTTTGATTTATGATTTACGATTTGGGATTTGAAAGGCGCGATTTCAAATCGCCG
>SCTL01000603.1 GCA_004297495.1 Verrucomicrobiota bacterium | reverse complement strand
CGAAGACGGGCGTTGCCAACGCGTGCGGTTGCGGCAAATAATCTGGCGCAAGCCAGTATGAAACTCAGGCGTCGCGAATTCATCAGGCGCACCGCGCTCGGCGTGGGGGCGACGATTCTCAGCCACCCGCTAGTTCGCGCGGCAACGACCGCACCGAAATTTTTTGATCCGTTTGAATCCGTCCTCCTTGGCAAAACGAAACTGAACCCCACGCGCTTTTGTCTCGGCACAGGCATGAGGGGCGGCAAACGGGAGTCCAATCAAACCCGGCTCGGCAAGGAAAAGTTCGAGGCGCTGATTCGCGAATCGTTTGATCGCGGCGTACGGCTGTTCGATCTGGCCGATCTTTACGGCACGCATCCCTACGTGATTCCGGCGCTCAAGGGAATTCAGCGCGACCGCTTTCAGGTCGTCACGAAAATCTGGTTTCGCGAAGGCGGCCTGCCAGAACGGGAGCGGCCCGATGCGGATGTTTGCGTCGAGCGTTTCCTGCGTGAACTCAAAACGGATTACATTGATCTCGTCCTGCTGCATTGCGTCACCTCGGCGAACTGGCCGCAGGAACTTCGCAAGCAAATGGACCTGCTCTCGAAGCTCAAGGAGAAGGGAACGATCCGCTCGCTCGGCGTCTCGTGTCACTCGCTCGAAGCGCTGGAAGCCGCGGCGAGCGAGCCGTGGGTCGAGTCTGTGCACGCGCGCATCAATCCCTACGGCATGAGCATGGATGGCGCGCCGGAAAAGGTTGTGCCCGTGCTCCAGAAAATTCACGCCGCCGGCAAGGGCGTGGTCGGCATGAAAATCATCGGCGAAGGTCGGTTGCGCAACGACGAGGAAAAACGCAGCGCGTCGGTGAAGTATGCTTTGGGACTTGGTTGCGTGGACGTGCTGAACGTGGGTTGCGAAAGCGTATCAGAGATTGACGATTTGGCGAAACGCGTCAAGGAAGTCGAACGCAAGACTGCTTGATCAACCTTCCTTTTCCAGCGGAAAACAAGCTTACGACTTCCAGTCAAACGCGCGTTTCTTGACGGCGTAGAGATAGCCGACGAAAAGAATTCCGAGGAACGAAATCATCGAGCCGAGAATCAGATTCCGCGTCGCCTCATCCGCCAGCATGGATTTGTAAACGACGGCCCACGGATACATGAACACCACTTCGATGTCGAAAAGGATGAACAGCATCGCCACGAGATAAAATTTCACCGAGAGCCGCGTGCTGCCTTCGCCGATGGGAAGCATACCGCACTCGTAAGCGGTGTCCTTGATCTTACTGCCCCTGCCCTTCTTGCCGAGCATCATGGACATGACGATCATTCCGCCCGTCGCCGCGACGGCGAGCACGAAGAGCATCAGCACTGCGATGTATTGGGGCAGTTGAGTATCCTGCATGACGCACAGATTAAAGACCTGCGGCAATGGGGCAAGTTTCAATTCGATCCAATTCAAACTCGACAGAAGAAATCTCGCCCCGCAAAGTTCGCTCGCAAAAAGCATAACCAGCATGGCCCTCCCATTTTTCCTCAAAGGCCTCGCGCTCGGATTTTCCATTGCCGCGCCCGTTGGCCCGATTGGTTTGCTCTGCATCCGACGCTCGCTGGCGGATGGCCGCATCGCCGGCCTGTGCGTCGGACTCGGCGCGGCGACGGCGGATGCGGTTTACGGTTGCGTCGCCGCCTTTGGTCTCACGGCAATTTCTTCTTTTCTGGTTGGTCAAAAATTCTGGCTCGGCCTTATCGGAGGAGCGTTTCTCTGCTACCTCGGCATCAAAACTTTCTTGAGCGCGCCGCCGGAAAAAGCTTCCGATGCAAAAGCGAACAGTCTGGCGTCCGCCTATCTCGCGACGTTCGTGCTCACGCTCACGAATCCGATGACCATTCTCTCCTTCGCCGCCGTGTTCGCGGGATTCGGTCTGGGCGCGACTCCTGATTACGCGAGTGCCGCGATTCTCGTCGCGGGCGTGTTTTTCGGCTCGGCACTGTGGTGGTTGCTGCTGAGCACCGGCGCGGGAACATTGCGCTCGCGCCTGACGCCGGGTTGGATGCGCGCGGTGAATCGTTGCTCGGGCGGAATCATATTTGGATTCGGAATCTTCGCCCTCGCCGCCGCCCTCACACAGCGTTGAGAAGTCAGGCTGGAGCCAACCCGACGGAGCGCGGACGCCTCGTCCGCGCTCCGGCTTTCGCGACGCGGGCAGCCATCACGTCGCCGTTTCCAGCATTTCAAATCCCTCCTCGATGAACGTCGCGCCCTGGATGCGCGCCAGCTTCGCGTAAAGCCCGCTCGCCGACATCAACTCATCGTGCCTACCGCGTTCGATGATCTGGCCGTGGCGCAACACGAGAATCTGGTCCGCGCTGCGAATCGTGCTGAGGCGATGCGCGATCACGAAACTGGTTCGGCCCGCCATCAATCGCTCCAGCGCTTCTTGAATCAAACGCTCCGTCGCCGTGTCCACGCTGGCGGTGGCTTCGTCGAGAATCAGGATGGGAGAATTTTTCAACAACGCCCGCGCGATGCTCACGCGTTGCTTCTCGCCGACGCTGAGTTTCACGCCCCGCTCGCCCACGCGCGTGTCGTAGCCTTCGCTGAGCCGCGCAATGAAATCGTGACAATTCGCCGCGCGCGAGGCGGTGATGAGTTCTTCCTCCGTCGCGTTCAATTTTCCGTAGAGAATGTTTTCACGGATTGTGCCGTTGAACAAAAACGGCTCCTGGCTCACCACGCTGATTTGCTCGCGCAACGAAGGCAGCGTCACGCGGCTGATGTCCTGCCCGTCAATACGGATTGTGCCGGAAGTCGTTTCGTAAAATGCGGGCAGCAGATTCACGAGCGTGGATTTGCCCGCGCCCGTCGGGCCGACGAGCGCGATCATTTCGCCGGGACGCGCGTGGAGGGTAACGTTGCGCAACGCAGGCTTGTCCGTGCTGTAGTCGAAACCGACATTCTCGTAACTGACTTCGCCGCGAACGGGCGTGCGCAACGGCTCGATGCGTTGCGAGCCGGCGCGTTCCTCCGTCGTATCGAGAATGTCGAACACGCGCTCGCCGGCGGCGCGGGCGCTCTGGAGCATTTGATTGAGCGCGTGAAGCGCTCCCACCGGCGCGTAGAACATGTGCAGGAAGAATAGGAAGCCAACCAACTGGCCCGCCGTCATTTTCCCGGCGATGACGAAACTGCCGCCGACCCACAACACGAGCGCAAAGCCGACCGCGCCCGCAAAGCCCATCCCCGGCCCATACAGCGCCCACACGCGCATGATGCTGAGCGAAGCGCGGCGCAAATCGCCGGCGCGCTCGGTGAACCGCTCGTCCTCATGCGCCTCTCGGCTGAACGCCTTGATCTGGCGGACGCCCTGGAGATTGTCCATGAGCAGCGCGTTCATCGCGCTCGAAGCTTCGCGCTGGCGGCGATAGCGCCGGTGCGCCGTGAGCGTGTACCACATCGCGCCGCCGGCGAGCACGGGAATCGGCGACATCGCAACGAGCGCCAACGTCACATTGATGTGAAACAAGAACGCCGCCACGCCCACGATGCTGAGAATCGCCACCACGCCCTGCTCTAGGCCGTCAATCAACACGCGCTCGACCGAGTTCACGTCCTCGATGACGCGCGTCATCAGATCGCCCGAGGCGCGCTGGTCGAAATAATTCACGGGCAATCGTTGCAGACGCGCATACACGGCGCGGCGCATGTCGAGGATGACGTTTTGTTCGAGCTGATTGTTGATGAGGATGCGCAACCCGCTGAAGACATCGCGCAGGAAGAACGCGCCGATCAGGCCGAGCATCACGGGTGCAAGCAGATCGCCGCGCGATTTGGTGATGACGTTGTCTATCGCGAACTGCGTGAGCTTGGGAAACGCCAGCGAGGAGAGCAGCGAGAGCACCGCCGCGACGAGCGTCCCCAGCGCCAGCCACGGATAAGGCCGCAGAAACACGGCGACGCGACGGAGCACTTCCGTCATCGAGCGTTTGCGCGCGGTGAAGGTCGGGTCAACGGAACGGGCGTGGTGCGACATGTCAGTGGGTGTTGAGGTTGATCAACACGGGGCAGAGAATAGCGGAGAACGAACACCGCAGCAATCCGAGTTGCCTCGCCGCTGGGGTTGACTTGGACGTGTTCAGAGCCGCGCCGCTTTATTCGCACGCGGACGTTGGGAGATGAGACACACCGCGCCGAGGCCGAGCCACGAGGCGCTGCCCGGCTCGGGAATGGCCACGATACGAAAGCCGACGTCGCCATAGATCATTTGGGGTTGAGAGAAGTTGTAAGACATGTCGGACTGCAATACGACGCCAGGTGAACCGAACCCTCCGCCGAGCAGGAGATGGCTCGATCCGGAGGCAAGTTCATTCCATTCCGCAGCATTTCCTCCTTGATCGAAAGTGCCGTAGTAACTTGACGCCAGCGTGAACGCGCCGACGGGCGTCAGAACGCTTTCAATGGTGTAGCTCGTCGAGTTGTTCACGGCATAGCCACCGTTGTAACCGTTGGCGATGCCGTCGTCGTAATAATAATTGGCGCTGTTGGGATCGGTGGTGCTGCCGTTGCGGCTGTTGGGTTGCGTGTTGCTGCGCGTCGGAAAAAGCCAGTAGCCGTCCGCGTCGCCGCCGGTCGCGGCGGGCTGATAGTAAGCGGCCTTGTAGAATTCGGCATCAGTGGGGAGAGCGTAGGCCGCACTGGCTAAGCGAGTAAAACCACCGCCCGAGATCGCGCCATTCAAACTATACGCGCCGGTCTCGGTCGTGGCCGCCGTTTGCAAGCCGGTGGGCTGGCCGTTGTTCAGCCAGTTCACGAAGCGCGCCGTATCAAACCAAGTCACGTACGTGATCGGCCTCGTTCCCGTGCCGATCACCGTGTAGCTGTAATTGCCAGACACGCCGCTGCGGGAAATCCCGCGCGTTGAAGTCGGCGAACTCATCTGCGAATTCCACAGCCCGTACGTGTCCGTCTTGGCGACGGAATTCAGGAAGGCCGTGTATTGGCTGATCGTCACCTCATATTTGCCGATCGAGTAGCCGTAATCCACTGTGCCGAGACCGGTGGTCGGATCCGCCGGATTCGAGAGATCGCCGACATAGACAGTGCTGATCGAAAGCACCGCGTGGGCGCTGCGGGCGGCGAGGCCAAAGGCCAACGCGATTGAGACCGGAACGAATTGCGAAAATTTCATGGAGGTTACGTCAGATAAAAAATGTGCGCTCCTTTTTAACCGGCTTTCCCACAGCGTCAAGGTTTTGGTGGTCGGGGGAAATACGGGAATGAAGACGCTGGAACCAACCACGGCGTTGGCGATCAACGCGCGCCGCCATCAAGAAAATCCACCATCGCCTTCGCAAACGGCGCGAGGTCCAGCGGTGTGCGGCTGGAAATCAGATTGCCATCCACCACCATCGGCGCGTCCACCCAGAGGCCGCCGGCGTTTTCCAGATCGTCCTTGATGCCGTGCGAGCCGGTCACGCGTTTGCCTTTAAGAATTTTCGCCGAGATCGGAATCCAACCGCCGTGACAGATGAACGCCACCAGTTTGCCCTGCTCGAAGAATTCGCGCGTGAGTGAAAGCACTTTCGCATCACGACGCAATTTGTCCGGCATGAACCCACCCGGCACGAGCAGACCGCAGAAATCTTCGCTGCGCGCGTCGCTCAAGAGCAGGTCAGACTTGGCGGGATAGCCATGCTTGCCTTTGTACGTCTTGATCTCCGGCGCAGCGACGCGCATGGCGTAGCCGGCTTCTTCCAACCGCAACTTTGGATACCACAGTTCCAAATCCTCGTAGAGGTCTTCGACGAACGTGAGCAAAGTTTTCTGCATGGCTCCAGTGTGGTCGGCAACGCGGGCGCGGGCAAGGCTCGGTCTCCGGGAGCGCGGGCTTCAGCCCGCTTCAACCTAGTCAATGCAAGCGACGTTGAAGCGGCATAAATGCCGCGGTCCACGAATTAAGAAACCCGCGCGGCGATTGACTCTGGCTGTCGGTTGCTAAATCTTTCCGTCGTGTCCGACGCCCTCCCACGCCCCGACCACGAGCCGCTTTCGCAAAGCCTGGCCCGCATCATGGCCAGCGCCGGCCCGCGCGACACGATCACCGCCAATCAACTGCTCCTGCACACGCAGGGACGCGGAATTTATTTTGCCTTCATCATTTTGAGTCTGCCGTTCGTCGCGTGGATTTCCGTGCCCGGCTTGAGCACGATTCTCGGCTCGATCATCGCGTTGCTCGCGTTGCGGCTGGCGGTGGGAAAATCGCCGCGTCTGCCCGCGAGTCTCGGAGACAAGGAACTTTCTCCCAAACTCAAACGCGCCATTCTCGGCGGTGGCGTGAAATTTTGTCGCGGTTTGGAACGCGTCGTGCGCCCGCGTCGCACGGTCTGGATGAAGTGGCGCGCGGCCCGCGCGGTGAACGCGTTGCTCATCGTCATCATGGCGCTGCTGCTGGCGCTGCCGCTGCCCTCGCCGCCGTTCTTCGGCTCGAACGCGCTGCCCAGTTACGCCATCATTCTGCTCGCCGTGAGCATGCTCGAAGAGGATGGCGTGATGATTTGGGTTGGCTACGTCGCCACGCTCGTTGCCGCCGCGTATTTTATTATTTTCGGCGCGCTCATCTGTTCGCACTTGGCGCGATGGCTGGATGCGCTCTGGCGATTGCTCGAACGCACGCAATGAAATTTCGCTGGACCATCGCGCCGCCGCAACCGCTCCTCGTCGAGCGGCTCACCGCCGAACTGCGTCTCTCGCCGTTGCTCGCGCAATGCCTGATCAATCGCGGTCTCAGCGAGCCGCAAACCATTTCCCGCTTTCTCGATCCCCGTTTGAAGCAACTCGCTGATCCATTTCTGCTGCCCAACATGGCGGCGGCGGTGGTTCGGCTGTTCGCCGCCCGCGAACGCGACGAGCCGCTGGTCATCTTTGGCGATTACGACGTGGACGGCGTCACCTCCACCACGTTGCTGCTCGAAGTCTTGCGCCCGCTCGGCTGGCGCGCGGAGGCGTATCTGCCGCATCGCATGGATGAAGGCTATGGCCTGAGTCGCGACGGCGTGGAAAACTGTCTGAAAAAGTTTCCAACGAAACTGATTCTCGCCGTGGACTGCGGCTCGACGGCGACTGAAACCATCGCGTGGCTCAAGCAACAAGGCGTGGACGTCATCGTGCTCGATCATCATCAGGTTTCCACGCCCGCGCCCGAAGCGGTAGCACTGGTGAATCCGCAACTCTCAACTCTCAACTCTCAACCCTCAACTTCCTTCACCGAGTTGTGTTCCGTCGGCCTCGCCTTCAAGCTCGCGCACGCGTTGCTCAAGCGCGGACGCGAAACCGGCCTCGCGGGCGCTGTTGAGTTTGATCTCAAGCCGTTGCTCGATCTCGTCGCGCTCGGCACTGTGGCCGACCTCGTTCCGCTGACCGGCGAGAACCGGATTCTGGTCACTGCCGGCCTCGAACGATTGAACCTGACGCAGCGTCCCGGTTTGCTCGCGTTGAAACAAGTCGCGCAATGTCCGCCGAAGTTGGGAACTTACGAAATTGGTTTTCAGATCGCGCCGCGCCTCAACGCCGCCGGGCGATTGGAAACCGCCGAGGAAGCGCTGCATCTCTTGCTCGCGCCGGACGTCGCCGCCGCGCTGCCGCTGGCGCACGCGCTCGACTCGCGCAATCGCGAGCGGCAGAAGATCGAGCGCGGCATCGCGGATGAAGTCATCGGCGCGATTCGGGCGCGCTTCAATCCGGAGACGGATTTTGCCATCGTCGAAGGGCAATTGCTCTGGCACATCGGCGTGGTGGGCATCGTCGCGTCGCGCGTGCTTCAGGAATTTTACCGGCCCACGATCATTCTCGGCGGCGACGGCGACTCGTGGCGCGGCTCGGGCCGGAGCATCGCCGGCTTCGATCTCGCGGCGGCGTTGCGCGAGTGCGACAGCCTGCTCGTGCGCCACGGCGGCCACGCGATGGCGGCGGGACTGACGATTCATCCGGACCGGCTGGAGGAATTTCGCGCGCGGCTGAACGTCCTCGCCCGGCGCGCGTTGAAGCCTGATGATTTGCAACCACCGCTCCGGCTCGATGCCGAGGCGCGCATGGAAGATTTGTCGCTGGACTCGTTTGGAGAACTGGATCGTTTGAAGCCCACGGGCCAGGGCAATCCGCCGTTGCAGTTTTTTGCGCGCAACCTTTCTCACCAGCGCCCGCTGCAACGGATGGGCGCGGAGAAACAGCACGTCAAAATGTGGGTGACCGACGGGCGGGCGGCGAACGAAGCCGTCTGGTGGAACGCCGGCGGCGGCAGTCTGCCGGTGGGGCGCTTCGATCTGGCGTTCGCGCCGCAGCTCAACGAATACAACGGCCGTCGCGCGGTGCAGTTGAAGGTGCTCGACTGGCGGCCAGTGTAATTTGGCGCGCGACCGGGACGGTCGCGCGCCAGCGGAACGGCCCCAACCAGTTCGGGTGATTGTGCTTCATCCGCCGCGTGTTAATCTCCCCGCTTGATTGCCGTCATTACATGCGTTTGAAGTCGTTCCATTCTCCCGGGTTTGGTTTCGTTCGGCTTGCTGCGTTGGTTCTGTGCTTCGCCTTTTGGGTTGGAACAAGTCCCGCCGCGACGTGGTATGTCGCCCCGACCGGCGCGGATACGAACGCTGGCGCCATCAGCACGCCCTTCGCCACCATCACCCGTGCGCAAACCGCGGCGATTTCCGGCGACACAGTTTATCTGCGCGGCGGGACTTATTTTCTCAACAACACGAACCTCACGCTGACGAACAGCGCGTGGGCCATCGTCAACAACATCAGCAAGAGCGGCATCAGCTATCTCGCGTATCCCGGCGAGCGACCGGTGTTTGATTTGTCCGCCGTGCAACCGACCGGCTGGCGCGTGACGGCCTTCCGCGTGACGGCGAACAATTGCACGTTCAAAGGTTTCGACGTGGTGGGCGTGCAAATAATCCTCACGGGCAACAACCAGCAATCCGAGTGTTTCCGCGTGGACGGCGGCAGCAGCAATCGTTTCGAGCAACTCGCGATGCACGACGGCATGGGCATCGGTTGGTATCTCACTTCCGGCGCGAGCAATCTTGTGCTCAACTGCGACGCCTACCAAAATCGCGGGCTGGACAGTTTTTCCGTCGGCAACATTGACGGCTTTGGTTGTCATCCGAACTCGACCAGCGGCAAGAGCAACGTCCTCAGCGGCTGCCGCGCGTGGTTCAACAGCGACGACGGCTTCGACCTCATCAACGCCAAGGCGAAGGTGGTGATCGAAAACTGCTGGGCCTTTTACAACGGCTACACGAACTCCAGCTTCACCAGCAGCGGCGGCGACGCGAACGGGTTCAAGTCCGGCGGTTACGGCGTGAACGGCTCGACCACTCCCCCTTCGCCCGCGCCACGTCACGTCACGCGGTTCTGCCTCGCGGCGCGAAATCGCGCAAACGGTTTTTACGCTAACCACCACACCGGCGGGCTGGACTGGTTCAACAACACCGCCTATCGCAACGCGCCCAACGCCAGCACCAATTCCACCACCGCCGATTTCAACATGCTTTGCAATCTCGACGCAATGGCCTCGTCGAATGATGTGCCGGGTTTTGATCACGTGATAAAAAACAACCTCGGCTACCGAGGCGGCGGCAGCAATGAAGTCACAAACCTCGGCCTGACCAACGACGCGAGTTTCAATTCCTTTACCAATTACGTCCCGCCCGCGGTGACCGTGGCATCGAACGATTTCATGTCACTGGATGAGTCGCTGCTCACTTTGCCGCGTCAGGCGGATGGCAGTCTGCCTTACATCGCCTTCGCGCAACTCGTTAGCAGCAGCGACCTGGTGAACGCCGGCACGAACGCGGGTTTCGTGTACGCCGGCACCGCGCCCGATTTGGGCGCGTTTGAATATGGCCTCAAACCGCCGCCCACGTTCGCGATGACGCGCAACGGAACGAATTTGATTTTCACCGGCGGCGGCGGGCCGGCGGGCGGGACGAATTATCTGGTCGCGACCACGAACCCCGCGCTCCCGGTCGCCCAATGGCCGCGCGTCGCGACGAACAAGTTCGATCTGGCGGGCAACTACGTGTTCACCAATTCAATTCCCGCCGGCGTCCCCAGCCGCTTCCACCGCCTTTCCCTGCCGTGAGCACGAAACTTTTTTGGTTGAAGAAAGGCAAGAATCGGCTGGCGAAATCTTGCGCGGGCGGTTATTTGCTGGGCAGACAAATTTGAATCACATCGGGCCATGAAGATCACAGAAATACTCCTCGCTGAACACGTCGTGTTCCACAATCTGTTCGATCACATCGAGAAGACCGCGCCCAAACTCAAAACGTCCGCGGAGATCAAGGCGCTGGCCGCGACCCTGGAACGATTGCTGCGCGCACATTCGGAAACCGAAGATGAACTGTTCGTCGCGCCGCTGGAACATTGCTTCGAGCAGATTGGTCAGCGCGAAACGTTTCACGACGAGCATGAGGAAATTGACCAGGCTTTGCTGGAGGTCAAGTCAGCGCGCGAGTTGAAGAAGGCCCGGAAACTTCTGCTCGCCGCCGTCGCCGCGTCCCGAAAACATTTCGACAAGGAAGAACGCATCGTCTTCCCGCTGGCCGAACGGACCCTTAAGGCGGAAACGCTGAAAATCCTCGGCGATGCCTGGATGAAACGGCGCGAAGCCGCGTTAAAGTAGCGCCGCGCGCACACCGGCCACCAGCGCGTCAACCCGCGTGTTCAGCGAAAAATCCGACGGCGCTTCCAGCGTGTAGCTGTGGCGCGTCTTGTTCGAGATCAACCAGAACGCCTCCGGCCATTGCGGACGCGTGCGCGGATCGAGGCTCGGCCGGATGATGCCGCCATTCGCCTCGCGGCCTTCGATGATTTCGGAGCGATCAATCGGACAAACTTTCTCCACAGCCGCGACCATCGCTTCGCCTTTCGACGGCTGCAGATCAGGATTCAATTCGTAAACGTAGAAACCGTGCGATTCCCAGTCCTCGTGGAGGCACAGACACAGATCGAAACCCGGCTGCTTTTCCAACCACGCCAAGTGCGCGGCAATTTCGGCGGACTTCGGATCCAGGTAATCGCGATTCAAGTCCACGCCGCGCTCGTTCTCACGCGTGTTGTGGGCGAAACCGACGGGGTTCAGGCAGGGACAAAAAACTATTTCAGCATTCGCCGGCCAGTTGTTCTCGCGGAGTAAGCGCAACGCGGCGAGCGGCCCGGCGGGTTCGTCGCCGTGAATACCGGTGCTGAGATAGAGGCGGGTTGAGAGCTGAGGGTTGAGAGTTGAGAGTCGGCGCAGCGCGAGCCAGTCGAACTCGCCGTTGGTGTGAAATGTTTCCGAACTCCACCCGTGCTCGCGCGCGGAGGATTCGATGTCCGCCAGCACGGCGCGGATGTCAATCCGGTCGCCGAAGTAGCCGCCGAGGTTTTTGCCGAGCCGTTGCATCGTTTCGTTCGCGGGAAAGAATTCCCGCGAACGTCGCGCGAGGCAAATGAAAGTTTGCTGGAGTCAGCCTGACCCCCGGGGCTTGGCCGCAACTGAAACGGAGCGCGGACGAGGCGTCCGCGCTC
>SCTL01000602.1 GCA_004297495.1 Verrucomicrobiota bacterium | reverse complement strand
GTGGAGTTCACGGTGATCGTGTGGCCCAAGTCGCCGGTGGGGGAGTGTTTGCGGGTGTTGCCGCCGAAAGAAATGGCGGAGTTGATGGCCCAGATTGATGCCATGCCCAATTCGGATGCGAGCAAGACCGTGCTGAAACGGAACATCGGCAGCCAGTCGGTGCAGGTGACGGTGGATAAGGGCGGGCGGATTTCGTTGTCGGAGGAAATGGTGCGGCGGGCGGCCATCGGGGATGAGGCGGTGTTGGTGGGGTTGTTGGATCGCTTCGAGATCTGGAATCCGGAGCGTTATGAAAAGGTGAAGGCGGCCGACGCGGTGATGGCGGCGGAGGCTTTCAAATTGATGGAGTGAAACCGGATTGGCCCGCGAATGAACGCGAATGAACGCGGAACTTTGAACGCGGAACTTTGAACGCGGAACTTTGAACTCGAAACTCAAAACTCGAAACTCGGAACTTTGACTTATGAGCCTGGGACGATTGCTTAAGAGTGGTAAGAGTCTGGTCGGTGCGGCGGACATCCCGAGCGGGAGCGGCCGGAATAAATACATTGCGTTGCCGAAGTTTGGTTCGGGGCAGAATCCGTTCGCGCATCGGGCGAAACCGGAAGCAGTGAGAAGTCAGAAGTCAGAGGTCAGAGATCAGCAGTCAGCCCCGATGGCTATCGGGGCTGGTCTCCGACCTCTGACCTCTCTTCCTGCGACCGCTGTTCCTGCGTCACCGAGTCTGCCTGCCAGTGGGGCGGCGGGCCTTCGCCGCGCCGAAGTGACGACCATGCCAATGGGGACTCCGGCTACGGCCACGCAGGCGGGGATTGAACAGGAGCAAACGGGGGTAACGGAGAAGAGGACTCCGCTTGCTCGGTTAGCTGCTGTTCCTGTGCCGCCGAGTTTGCCTGCTTCCGCGACGGTGAAGCGTTGGTTGTCGGCTCTCGGGAGCAAATTGAATCCGTTGCCTTTGTTGCGGCGTGGACCGAGGCCGGTGCGGTCGGCGATTCCGCAGTTTAACCAGTCGGCGGCGGTTGTGTCGCCGGCGCAACCGGAGCTTTCGTTGGAGCAGGTGCGGGTGGTGCGGAATGATTTTGCGGAGTCGGATGAAGCGGACTTGGGGCAAGCGGCGGGGGAGGCGAAAGCGACGCGCTTGCTGAGGTCGCCGGTGACGCGTCACGCGTCGCAGTCGGTGGAGTTGGTGGGCCGGGCGATGGATGAGGTTTCGACCCGGTTGTTTGGCGATGCGGCGGGTTGATTTTTGCCCCGCGAATGAACGCGAATGAACGCGAAACTCGGAATTTGGATGGATGCGGGCACGGTGTTGATTGGTGTTCATTCGTGTGATGGGCGGGTGAACTAAGATGCGTCGTGAGCGAATTCAGGCATCAGTCCGTGTTGCTGGCGGAAGTGCTGGCGGCGTTGCGGCCGCGGGCGGGCGGGCGTTACGTGGACGGGACGTTGGGTGGGGCTGGGCACGCGGGCGCAATCTTGGCGGCGAGCGGGCCGAGTGGCCGGCTCTTCGGGTGCGATCGCGATGGCGTGGCGATTGAGGCGGCGGAAAAAAAGTTGGCGGAGTTCGCGGGGCGGTTTGAGTTGCGGCGGGGAAATTTTGCGGAGTTGGGGGAGTGGTTGCCGGAGAGTAGTTGCGACGGGGTGTTGCTGGATTTGGGTGTGAGTTCGCCGCAACTGGATGTGGCGGGGCGCGGGTTCAGTTTTCAGCAGGACGGGCCGCTGGACATGCGGATGGATGGGCGGCAGGCGTTGACGGCGGCGGAGTTGGTGAACACGGCGAGTGCGGATGAACTGGCGAAGATTTTTTGGGAATTGGGCGATGAGCGGGATTCGCGGCGGTTCGCGCGGGCCATCGTGCATGATCGCGAGTCGAGGCCGTTCACGACAACGCGGCAGTTGGCGGAGTTGATCGAGAGAATTTCTCCGCGTGGCGGACGGAAGGCGCATCCGGCCACAAAAGTTTTTCAGGCCTTGCGGTTGGCGGTGAATGACGAGATCGGCTCTTTGAATCGCGGGTTGGTCGGGGCGATGAAGATTTTGAAACGCGGCAGTCGGCTGGCGGTGATCACGTTTCACAGCCTGGAGGATCGCACGGTGAAGGATTTTGGGCGGGCGCGGGCGCGGGACTACGAAGTCACCGGGGGATATGACGTGCCTGAGTTACGCGTGCCGCGCGCGCCCGAGTTGGTGTGGGTGAAGGGAAAGCGGAAAACGGATTCGGTTTTGAGTTTTGATGATTTCAGTGTCGCGCCGCAGGCGATCAAGCCGGGCGAGGCGGAACTGGCGGAGAATCCGCGGAGTCGCAGTGCGCAGTTGCGCGTGATGGAGAGACTTTGAATGGCGAAGAATCGAAAATATCAGGCGGCGAGCATCCGGTTCGGTCCGGCGTTGAAGGCATTTTTGCTGTGCCTGCTGATCGGCGGGGCGGGCGTGGGTTACGTGTGGCAGAAAAGCCAGATTTACGAACTGGGCCGCCAGATCAAGCAGCGCGAAGTGCGCTTGAAGTTGCTGCAGGATGACAACAAGAAGCTGGACGACCAGCTCGCGATGTTGCGCTCGCCCGTGAAGCTGGATTTGCGCGTGCGCGAATTGAATCTCGGTCTGGCGCGACCGAATCCAAGCCTGGTGATTTCGCTGCCCGAGCCGACGGCCCAGGCGCCGGCCAGCAGCGCGCCGATGCTGGCGCAACAATCGCCGCGAGGCCGATAAGAATTTTCCGCCGCCGCCCGTGACGCTGTCGGACGAGGAACCGATCGCCGCGGGCGGCAGGCGGAGTGTGTGGTGGGACGACCCCAAACCCGTCGTTACCGCCGTGAAACAAATGAACGAATAATTTTTGCCGCCGCCTGTGACGCCGTCGGATGAGGAACCGATCGGCACGGGCGGTTGGCAAGTTTTGACGATGGCCAAGCGCTTGCAATACCGACGCCTTCTGGTTCTGGTACTCCTGCTGGGTGCCGCCTTTGCGGGCCTTGGCTATCGTCTGGTGGATCTCCAGGTGTTGCGCCACGAGGAATTGCTCGGCAAGGCGCAGAACAACACGCAGATCGAATTCCCGCGCGAGCCGCGCCGGGGCGACATTCGCGACGCGAGCGGAAATCTGCTCGCGACCAGCGTGTTCGTGAAGACCGTTTGCGGCAATCCTTCGCTGCTCGGTTCCAACCAGGTGAAGGTCGCGCGAACAGTCGCGACGCTCCTCCAACTCAACGAAACCGAACTCATCCAGCGCCTCACTCCGCGTATCACGCAAAACACGAACGGCCTGCCGGTCACGAACCGTTACGTCGTGCTCAAACGCAACGTGCCACTGGAAACCTGGGCGCAGGTGGATGCGGCCATGAAGCAACTCCGCTTTGCGCCGGATGAAAAAAAACTGTCCCGCGCCGAACGGCGTTTCTATACCGATCTTCGCAACGGCGGGATCTTTGCGGATGCGACGGATGAGCAGATGCGGGTTTATCCCAACGAGGAACTCGCCGCGCACGTCTTGGGTTACGTGGCCGCCTGCGACGTCACGCTCGAAGGCAAGGCCATGCGCGAACTCAAGGGCATGGATGGAATCGAAAAGGCATTCAATTCCCGGCTCGTGGGCACACGCGGCTGGCGCGTCACCGAAAAAGAAAAGGGCGGCGGTGAAGTCGTGACTATGCGCACTCAGGACGTCGAGCCGCGCGACGGCTTGAGCGTCGTTCTGACGATTGACTCCGTGCTCCAGCACATTGTTGAATCCGCGCTGGCCGAGGCGTTCGAGAAACATTCACCCATCAGCGTCACGGGCATCATGATGCGGCCAAAGACCGGCGAGATTCTCGCGATGGCCACGTTGCCGAATTTCAATCCCAACAATCCGGGCAACAACGAAGCCGCGCGGCGCAATCGCGTCATCGCCGATATTGTCGAGCCCGGCTCGACGTTCAAGATCGTCGCCGTCTCCGGCGCGTTGAATGAACACGTCGTCACGCCCCGCGATATTATTGATTGCGAGAATGGCAGTTTTGAATTTGCCGGGCGCCGGCTGCACGACGCGCACGGCGGGCACGGGCTGCTCACGGTGGAGAATGTCATCGCCAAGTCTTCGAACATCGGCGCCGCCAAGATTGGCATCAGGATGGGCCAGGACCACTTGAGCGATTACATGCGCGATTACGGTTTTGGTGTCAGCACGGGGATTCAGCTTCCCGGCGAAGTCCGCGGCATCGTTCATCCCGTGAGCAAGTGGAGCAAAGTTTCCATCGCGCAGATTCCCATGGGCCACGGCATCGCGGTCACGCGCCTGCAAATGCTCATGGCGATGGGCGCGATTGCGAACAAGGGCGTGCTGATGCGCCCGACGATCGTCAATCGCTTTGAAGATCGCCATGGCCTGGTGGTCGCGCGCGGCACGCCGCAACAAATCCGGCGCGTCATCACCGAAGACACGGCGCGCCAGATGGTCGAGGCGTTGAAAAAAGTGGC
>SCTL01000601.1 GCA_004297495.1 Verrucomicrobiota bacterium | reverse complement strand
CAGCGGTCGCGCGCTGCTGGGTTTTTCCTCGGTCTTCACCGCACCACCGCCGGCTGCGGGACCGTACGCTTACATGGCCGGCGTGGCGGGCGTGACACTCGTCAAGCAGGATTTCAATAACATTGACCCCACACCCGACGGACTGGCCATCGGCGTCAATGACACCTTGGATGTCAGCTACTGGCATCAATACTTCTCGTCTTATCCCAGCTTTCTGAAAGTCCTCGGCTACGTCAGCGGCACGGCCAACGCCGCGGCCTTGGGCGGCTCGCATATTTCCATTCCGATCACGTGTCCGAATCCGGTGGCGGTGCCCTGTCCCACCACGATTTCTCTGACCGGGCAGGTCTTCAACGCGGGCTGCCAGCTTCTGACGGTCACTTGGAAAGTGGATGGCGTTCCCGTCCAGACCAATCTTGTCCCCGCCAATACGCCGAACGCCAGCCTGACGATGACGCGCTATTACGTTTCTGGAAATCACACCGTCACGCTCACGGCCAGCGACGGTGTGCTCTCGCCGAGTTGCAACACGGCGGCGAACGTCGGCGCGATTCCTCTCGCCGTCTCCTGTCCCGCGAGCATCGTGACGAACACCACCCCCGGCCAATGCACAGCCGTGGTCACTTACAATGTCACCGCCAGCAAAGATTGCGTGGCCGTGACCAACGTGGTTTGCAATCCGCTGTCCGGTTACACTTTTCCCAAAGGCGTCACAACGGTCACTTGCACAGCGGACGACGGCGCAGGCCACACGGCGAATTGCAGTTTCAACGTGACCGTGATTGACGCGCAAGCGCCCGCCTTCGTTTGTCCCGCCAACATCGTGACGAATCCACCGCCGGGAATTTTCCAAGTGCCGGTGAATTTTGCGATCCCGACGCCGACGGACAATTGCCCGGGCGTTTCGATGGTTTGCACGCCGGCCTCCGGCTCCATGTTTTCCGACGGCGCAACCCTCGTGACTTGCAAAGCCACCGACGCCGCGGGCAACACGAACCTGTGCATCTTCGTCGTCACGGTCAACACCACCAACGCCACCATCAGTCCGCTGATCGCGCAAACGAAATGCCAGGGCGAAACCGCCGTGTTCAGCACCGTGCCGTCGGGGCCGGGGCCGTTCACGTTCGCATGGAGGCTGGATAGTAACCCTGTCGGCACCAACGGACCGGCGCTGGCCATTGCGACCGGCAGTTTGTCCATCGGCAATCATTCGGTGCAAGTCAGCATGACCAACGGCAACAGCGTCGTCAGCAGCACCGCCACGCTGACCGTCGGCAGTCTCACCAGCGCCACGCCGCTGACCAATCTGACCCGCTGCGTTTGCGAAAGCGCCGTCTTCGCCACCACGCCCATCGGCACGGGTCCATTTAGTTTCCTTTGGCTGAAAGACGGCCAGGTGTTGCCGAATCAATCCAGCAATTCCCTCACGCTGCAAAGTTTGAAGACCGCGAGCGCCGGCACCTACTCGGTCGTGGTCGCCGGCACGTGCAACCGTGTGACCAACAGCGCCACCCTCACGCTCGAAGGCAGCGACAATCCCACCAGCCCGCTCGTGCTCACGAACGAAGCCTATCTGCCGATCAACGATTTCGGCCCGGCCACGCCATATCCATCCGTCATCAATGTGAAATGTATTTCCGGCACGATCCGCAAACTGACCGTCACGCTTTACTCGCTCACGCACACTTTCCCCGGTGACATTGACCTGCTGCTGGTCGGCCCGAACGGCCAAGCTCTCAAATTAATGTCGGACGCTGGAAATTATTTTGAAGCCGAAGACGCCACCCTCACCTTCGACGATGATGCCGCTGATTTTCTTCCCCAAGTTACCGGCATCGTGACCGGAACTTTCAAGCCAACGGACTACGAGGAGTTTGATTCGTTTGATAATCCGGCGCCATCGCCGCCCTACACGAATCGTCTGTCGGCTTTCATCGGCAGCGGCCTCAACGGCAACTGGTCCTTGTATGTGATGGACGACGAGACGCTCGATGCCGGCAGCATTGGGCACGGATGGAGTTTGCGCTTTGATTGGGACATCACGCACCCGCAACTGAGATCGCCGCTCAAGCTCGGCGATGGGCGCTACCAATTTACTTTGTCCGGCGAGGTCGGGCGGACGCACGTCATCCAACGCTCGACCAATCTTCAGAACTGGATTTCGGTCAGCACCAACACGCTGACCGGCACCAACCTCATTTACGTCGAACCGTCCGCCACCAATGCCAGTCCCGGCTATTACCGCGCCCTCTGTTGTCCTTGAACCTTCACTCCGAAACCATGAAAACATCCGTTCCGTTTGCCACACCCCGCGTCCGGGGTTTCACCTTGATTGAACTTCTGGTGGTGATTGCCATCATCGCGATTCTCGCCGGGCTGTTACTGCCGGCCATCTCCAGGGCAAAAACGAGCGCTAGAATCACCGTCGCCCGAACTGAGATGACGGCGATTGTCATGGCGATTTCCAAGTACGAGGGCACGTACGACCGTTTGCCTTGTTCCAAAGCCGCGCAGGAGTCTTTGAACGCCAGTTGCCCGGATTTCACTTACGGCACGGTAAACACCAACGGCACCGTCTTGAACGATCGCACAGGAAATCCTTTACCCACGATCCAGTCCACCGGCAACTCGCCCGCCTATCAAGTTCCCAATTCCGAACTCATGGCCATCTTGCTCGACCTCGAACTGTTCCCCGACGGCAACCTCACCGTGAACGCCAACCACGCCCGCAATCCGCAGCGCATTGCCTTCCTCAACGCCAAGCGCACCAGCGAAGCCGGCGCGCCGGGCGTCGGACCGGATGGCGTGTATCGCGACCCGTGGGGCAACCCGTATATCGTCACGATGGATTTCAACGAAGACAACCAATGTCAGGACGGGTTTTATTATCCGCTGACCAAAGGTCCGACCCCGTTGCTCGTGCGCGCGCCAGCCATCGCCTGGTCGCTCGGCCCGGATGGCAAGGTCAACACCACTCGCGGTGCTGGCTACAAGAACAAAGAGAACCGGGACAACATTCTGAGTTGGGAATAAAGGTTCGTCACTCCTGTGGGTGTAACAAACCGGGGACGACGGACTCATCTGGCGCAGGCGGCGATACTCCCTCTCCCAGCGGGAGAGGGTCGGGGTGAGGGAGGACGCCACGAAAATCCCAAGCGCACGGGTTAATACCAATCCGCCCTGAATGATTGAAGCCTCTCCTCCCTTAATCCCGCTCCCACTGGAAGCGGGAGAGCATCGAATCTCAATCCGCGTTCGGATACGAGCCGAGGACTTTCACGTAGCTACATTCCTGTTCGAGGTTCGCGATGGCTTTGGCGACGCGTTTGTCCTCGAAGTGGCCGTCGCAATCAATGAAGAAGAAATATTCCCACGCCTTCCGCTTGCTCGGGCGCGATTCGATCTTGGTGAGATTGATGCGAAACCGCCGGAACGCCGCCAGCGCGTGATGCAACGCCCCGACCTTGTCCGTGATGCTGATCATCAGGCTCGTGCGGTTTTTTCCCGAGGGCGGACTGCACTGGCGGCCAAGCACGAGGAAGCGCGTCGCGTTGGCTGCGTTGTCTTGAATGTCCTGCTCCAACACTTCGAGGTGATACTTTTCCGCCGCGAGCAGACCCGCGATGGCGGCGCTGCCCTTCTCCTTCGCCGCGAGTTCGGCCGAGCGGGCATTGGATGAAGTTTCCACCAACTCGACGCGCGGCAGATGATTCTGGATCCACGCCCGACATTGCGCCAGCGACTGCGGGTGCACGTAAAGCTTCTTGATCTGTGTGCGCGGCGAATTGCTCATCAAACATTGCTGCACGCGCAGGATGATTTGCGAAACGATCTTCAGATCGCTCTCCACGAACATATCAAGCGTGTGCGTGACCACGCCCTCGGTGGAATTTTCCACCGGCACGACGCCGTAATCCGCGCGATGCTTGCTGACCTCGGTGAAAACGTCCGCGATGGTTTTCTGCGCCGCGTAACGCAGGCTCGAACCGAACCGCCGGATCGCCGCCTGATGCGTGAACGTCGCCTCCGGCCCGAGATACGCGATGGTCAGCGTCTTCTCCAGTGCCAGCGCACTGGACATGATTTCACGATAGACCGCGCGCAACTGCTCGTCGGTCATTGGCCCGGCGTTGAGTTTGCAGATGCGATTGAGCACCACGCGCTCGCGGGCGGGCACGTAGATTTCCTCGCCGGCCTTGAGCTTGATCTCGCCGATGGCCAGCACGTGCTTGGTGCGCTCGTTCAGCAACCGGACGATCTGCGCGTCCAGTTTGTCAATCGCCTTGCGATGTTCGGGAAGGTGCATTTCTGAACTTCGCTACGAAGTTTGCGTCGCCGCATCAGTCGGCTTCTGATCTCCGCCCTCTGGAATTTGCAGTTGTTCCGGTGGGTTGGTCGCGAGTCCGGCATCAGCAGTGACGGGCGCGGGCGGTTTCTCCACGACAATCTTTCGCAACTCATCCGCAGCCGGCAAACCTTCGAGCGAGGCGAGTCCAAAATATTCGAGGAACAACGGCGTGGTGCCGTAAAGCGATGGCCGGCCCACGACTTCCGCGCGGCCGGTTTGCTCGACCAATCCGCGCTCCAGCAAAGTCTGCATCACGCCGTCCACGCTCACGCCGCGAATCTGCTCGATCTCCGCGCGCGTCAACGGCTGGCGATACGCGATGATGGCCAGTGTTTCCAGTGAGGGCTGCGTCAGCCGCCCTGGACGCGCCTTCACGCCGACGAGCGCCTTGAGCCACGGCGAAAATTCCGGCTGCGTCACGAACTGCCACGACCCCGCCACGCACGCGAGACGATAACTGCGGCCAGCGGCTTCGTGATCTTTCACGAGTTGTTCGAGCGCGGCGTTGAGTTCGCCCTCTTTGATTTTCTTGAGCGACTTGACGGTGGCGTCGGCGTCTTCCTGTTCGGCGGCGTTGGCGAACACTTCGCGCAGTTCGGACGGACTCAGCGGTTTTTGCGCGGAGAACAGGAGCGATTCCAAAATAAATTTCAGTTCCATGAGATCAAAGACGAATTGCCCTCACCCCGGCCCTCTCCCATCCGATGGGAGAGGGAGAAACGTTTCCCGCTCTCTTGATAAAACGAGCGGCGGCGATGGTTGAAGGGCGACACGAAAAAGCGGAAACAAACATAGCTATTCCCCCTCCCGTCGGACGGGAGCGGGTCAGGGTGAGGGTTCGGCGCGAAAGCATACTATTGCGGCTGCGAATCTGGTTCAGTGGGGGACACGGGAGCGGTCACAACGACATCAGCCACGCGCTTCTTTATTTCAATCTCCCCAAAATCCTCCGACTGCGCGCAAACAAGTTGTTTCAGTCGGATGAGTTCGAGCAGCGCGAGAAACGTGCAGACCACTTCGCTGCGGCTCATGGCGTCCTCGAACAATTCCGAGAAACGCACACTCGCGCGCGAGGACAACATGCGGACGACGTATTCGATCTTCTCGCTGACCGTCCATTTGTCCTCGAAGATGTCGCGCGTGTTGTCACGCTTCTCCAGACGCTTGAGCACCGCGTTGACGGCGTTCAGTAAGTCGAAGATGGAAACGTCTGGCTTGGGCGCGGGTTTTTCGCTCTCGAATTCCAGCTTTACCGGCACGCGCGGGAAAACATTTTCCTGCGTGGCTTCGAGCGCCTGAAGCTGCGCGGCGGCGTCCTTGAATTTTTTGTATTCGACGAGCTGGCGGATGAGCTCCCAACGCGGGTCAGCGCCATCCTCCTCGCCTTCGAGCTGCGCCTGTTGGTCCACCGGCAGCAACTCGCGGCTCTTGATATACATCAGCGTCGAGGCCATCACGAGAAACTCGCCGGCGATCTCGAGATCGAACTCGCGCATCATCTCGATGTATTCGATGAACTGCGCGGCGAGCCTGGTGAGGTTGACTTCGTAAATGTCCACCTCCTCCTTCTTGATGAGATAAAGGAGCAAATCCAGCGGGCCTTCAAAGACCTCGAATTTGACTTTGTATTCGGACATTTCGACCGGCGAACTCACGATGCCGGGTGCATGAATCGTAGGACGCGGAGCGCTGGTTTGCAATGATGGAACTGCTGCCGCTCAAGTCGTGGCGTCGTTTTTCCGCTCAAACTTTCCAAACTTCAACGCCAGCGTCGGCAACACGAGCA
>SCTL01000600.1 GCA_004297495.1 Verrucomicrobiota bacterium | reverse complement strand
CCGCCGTCTGGAATCAACTGGCCAATCTTCACGGCCACACGGGCGATCCGAAACTCGCCTTCGATTATTACGCCAAGGCGATTGAGCTCGATCCCACCGAATCAGTTTACTACCACAACTTCGGCACCACGGTTTACCTCTTTCGCAAGGACGCGATGGAACATTACGGCATCACCGAGTTGCAGGTGTTCGAAAAGGCGCTCGATCTTTACGCGAAGGCGATGCAACACGACCCGACGAATTTTTTGCTCGCGGCGGACGTGGCGCAAACTTACTACGGCATCCGGCCGCTGCGCACCGATGACGCGCTCCGGTCGTGGACGAACGCGTTGAGCCTCGCGCAAACCGAGATAGATCGGGAAGGTGTTTATATTCACTTCGCCCGGATCAAATTGCTGGCCGGTCGCTTCGACGAGGCGCGCGCCCATCTCAACGCCGTGACCAACGAAGCCCACGCCGTGCTCAAGGACCGCGTCGCGAAGAGCCTTGAACAGCACATGCACGACGCCCAGAACACCAACGCCCCGCCTGCTGAATCGCCGCCCAGCGATGCGGCCACGCCTGCCAATAAAGATTGAGTTGCGCGCGGGGTTCATTCATTCTGCGCGGGCTTTTTTATGAGTAATCGCGCTGAAATCCGAAGCAAAATTCTCGATCTGGTCCGGGAATTTCACGCCGCCGACGCCAAGAAAACTTTCCGGCCTGGCGAAGACCCCGTGCGCTACGCGGGCCGCCATTACGACGAGGCCGAACTGGTCAACCTCGTGGATTCTTCGCTCGATTTCTGGCTCACCGCCGGGCGTTACTCGGATGAATTCGAGGCGGGCTTCGCGGATTTTCTCGGCGTGCCGTACGCGTTGCTCGTGAATTCCGGCTCATCGGCCAACCTCGTCGCGTTCTCCACGCTCACGTCGCCCAAGTTGAAGGACCGCGCCGTGAAACCGGGCGATGAAGTCATCACCGTCGCCGCCGGTTTTCCCACGACCGTCAATCCCATCATCCAGAACCGCGCCGTGCCGGTGTTCGTGGACGTGGAACTCGGCACTTACGTCCCCACGATGGACCGCATCGCCGCCGCGCTCAGTCCCAAAACGAAGGCCGTGATGATGGCGCACACGATGGGCGTGCCGTACGAACTCACCGAGCTGCGCGACTGGTGCCGAAAGAACAACCTCTGGTTCGTCGAGGACAACTGCGACGCGCTCGGCTCGCGTTACGACGGTCAGCTTACCGCCACGTTCGGCGACATCGGCACGTTCAGTTTTTATCCCGCGCACCACATCACGATGGGCGAGGGCGGCGCGGTCATCACGCAGAACGAAGACCTCGCGCGCATCGCCCGCAGCTTCCGCGATTGGGGTCGCGATTGCTACTGCGCCGCCGGCGAGAACAACACCTGCGGCGTCCGCTTCGCGCAGCAGTTCGGCTCGCTGCCCTTCGGCTACGATCACAAATATGTCTATAGCCACATCGGGTACAATCTCAAAGTCACCGACATGCAGGCCGCCATCGGCGTGGCACAACTCGGGAAGATTGATGAGTTCGTCGCCGCGCGGAAACGCAATCACGCCGCGCTCGAAGCCGGGCTGAAGAAGCACGAGAAATATTTGATCCTGCACACCGCGCCGCCGAAGTCTGATCCGTCGTGGTTCGGCTACGTCATCACCGTGCGGCCCGACGCGCCGTTCAAGCGCGCCGATCTCGTGACCGCGCTGGAAATGTCCCGCATCGAAACGCGAAATCTTTTCTGCGGGAACCTGCTCCGCCATCCGGCCTACGCGAACATCGAGCATCGCGTGGTCGGCTCACTGGCCAACAGTGACATCGTCACGACAAACACGTTCTTCATCGGCGTGTATCCCGGACTGACGGAAGGAATGATCAAACACATCCTCTCGGTATTCGATACGTTCATTGGGAGCAGAAGTCAGAAGACCGCGTAGCGACGCGCTCAAGAATCAAATGTTTTCCGACAGCACAACCGCTCTCCCTCACCCTGACCCTCTCCCGCTGGGAGAGGGAACAGCGATTGGGCGGTTTCAGTTTTACGGCACCGCTCAGGCGGATCCCGCGCTCGACTTTACCTGTCGGCGGCGAATGATTCTCCCTCTCCCAGCGGGAGAGGGCCGGGGTGAGGGAGAGTCTGCCATGCGCGCAAACCGCGATCTAATCTCCGACCCCTGACCATGAGCTTGGCTCGCAAAATTCGCTGCACGGTTTCCGCCATTGCCGCCCACGGCGGCGGGGTTTACACGGTGGACCTCACGCCGTCAGGAATCTTGCCGCCGTTTCGTCCGGGACAATTCGCGCACCTCACAGTGGATGCTTATGACCCCAGCAGCTTCTGGCCGGAGTCGCGCGTGTTTTCCATCGCCAGTTCGCCAGCCGAGAAGAAGCGCCTGCGCATCTGCTATTCGGTGAAGGGCCGTTACACGACGAAGATGGAGCAGCAACTCAAGGTCGGCGGCGAAGTCTGGGTGAAGATGCCTTACGGCGAATTCTTCATTGATGACAAGTCCGACGCCGTGTTGCTCTCCGGCGGCACGGGCGTGAGCGCGTTCACGGCGTTTATCGAGGCGATGAAGCCAGACATGCCGAAAAACGTCTGGCTCGTTTATGGCGCACGAAATCCGAGCCTGCTGTTGTTCCGCGAAATGATCGAAGGGCAACTCGCGAAGATGGCGAACTTCCATCTGATTTATTTCACGGAAGACCAGAGCACCGAACTCGCCGCGCAAGTCGCTGGTTTGGCGAAACCGCCAGCCTGCGTGTCCGGCCGCATTTCGCTCGACGCCGTTTTCCAGCAAGTGCCCGACGCGGCGAAGAAAGTTTTCTACCTCTCCGGCCCGCCGATCATGCTCAACACGCTCTCCGCCGGCCTGCGCCAGCGCGGTCTGCCGCCCGAACAGATTCGCATGGATGCGTGGGAATAAATTTTTGGCGAACGCGCCAGCGGCGAAGAATCGAGATTGAGAAACGCAGCGACCACGCCAAACTCAACCCCACAGATTGGGTGCAACGAACTTTCCATTCGCGCGTTCCATGGGCGATTGTCGGCGGACTGATATGGTTGAGTCTGCTTGATTTCCCATCCATCACCCTCACCCCGCAGCTCGACCATTCGTGGCAGGGCGTCTTGTCATACGCGTCCGAACGGGGACTGCAATTCGGCCGGGACGTGGTTTTCACTTATGGGCCGCTTGGCTATCTGAAGAACCAAGTTTACGCGAGTTCGGGTCTGGCCGAGCGGCTGATTTGGGAGATTTTCTTCAAAGGCATTCTGGCGGCGCTGATTCTTGAGATCGCGGTGCGCTTCCCCAAGCGGCCGCGCATCGGCTTTCTGATCAGCGTCGTCATCGCCTCGCGCTATCCGCAGTGCGATACCGCGGACACGCTCTACCTGCTCACGATGACTTGGCTGGTGCTCCTGGCAGCTTGTGGGTCTCGGCGGGGATGCGGCATGCAAAATATCTGGCTGGTGGTCGCTCCATTCATTCTCGCCAGTCTGGCCCTGATCAAGTTCACGTTCCTGCTTTTCGCCGGCGTCAACGTCGCCAGCTTGGCCATCCATTTTTTCAGTTGTGGCCGCCGGCGCGCGGCTCTGCTGGTGGTCGGGAGTTTTGTGCTGACGTTTCTGTTGGGCTGGTTACTTGCTGGACAAGGAATTGAAAATCTTTGGCCCTACGTAAAGTTTTCGGCGGAGATCAGCCACGGATACGCGTATGCCATGGGCATCGGCGCGCGCCCGGCGGTGTTCTGGCTGGCAATCGTGGCGTGCAGTCTGTTGGTCGCGTCCACACTGTGCTCCGCCTTTCCACGCGCTGGCCGCGCGAATTCTTTGGGCCTCTTGCTCACGATCCTCGCCGTCATATTCCTGGCTTGGAAGGAGGGTTTTGTGCGGGCCGACATCCATGTCGTTTACACTTTCACCTGCTACTGGTTGCTGGCCGCGTCGCTTCCGGCGTTCTTTCAAGCGCCAGCCAAACTCAGACCCGTCGTCGGCTGGTCGACCTTCCTCGTTATCCCGTTGTGCTTTCTTGGCCTTTGTTTCGGAAAACCAGCTTTTGCCGTCGAAAACGTCTTCGCCGTTGTGAGCCGATTCGATGACAACACCACCGTGCTTTTGGACTTTCCCGGCTATCGTCGAGCGATGGAAAA
>SCTL01000599.1 GCA_004297495.1 Verrucomicrobiota bacterium | reverse complement strand
GTATTTCCTCGTCGGGCGCGAACTGAACTCAACCACGGTGGCCGCGGTGCTGACGATCATCGGCTTCTCCATCAATGACACCATCGTCATCTTCGACCGCATCCGTGAAGACCTGAAGCTCGGCGTGCGCGGCACGTTCCGCGAAGTGATGAACCAGGCGCTCAATCAAACCCTGAGCCGCACGCTCATCACCTCGGGCACGGTGTTCCTTGCCACGTTGTCGCTCTACATTTTCGGCGGCGGCCCGGTGAACGACTTCGCCTTCACGTTTCTCATCGGCATTCTCACGGGCACTTACTCGTCCATCTACATCGCCAGCGCGCTGGTGCTCTGGTGGCACAAGGGCCAGCGCCCGAACATCGGCAGCGGCGCATTGACCGTGGAGTCGGAAGCGAAACCGGCGGCCAAACCCGCGGCGGCGAAAGCCTGAAATCCATTTCTTAATCTTACTCGAAATCGTAATCTTAATCCCATGGAACGGAGATTAAGATGAAGATTAAGATTAAGAACGGGCGGCAAATCAAACCAAGTCCATGCTGGGCGTGATTCAAATCACTCCGTGGCACTGGGCAGGATTCATCCTCTGCGTCCTGTTCTTCCTCGCGCTTGATCTCGGCGTCTTTCATCGCCGCGCGCACGTCGTCAAATTCAAGGAAGCCTTCGCTTGGACCGCGCTGTGGGTCACGCTCTCGCTCGGCTTCGGCATGTTGCTCGCGCCGATCATCGTGGACGGCTGGACGCGGCACGAGACGGTGGAGTTCGTGACGGGCTACATCATCGAACTCTCGCTCTCGATGGACAACGTGTTCGTCATCGCGCTCATCTTCGCCTACTTCCGCGTGCCCAACGAGTATCAGCACCGCGTTTTGTTCTGGGGCATCCTCGGCGCGCTGATCATGCGCGGCGTGATGATCGCCGCCGGCGCCGCGCTGGTGCAACGCTTCACGTGGACGCTCTATCTCTTCGGCGCGTTCCTGATCTACACCGGCGGCAAAATGCTCTTTGTGGACGATAGCGCCGTGAAGCCGGAGAAAAATCCCGTGCTGCGTTTCGCGCGAAAATTTTTCCCCGTGACCGGCGAATTCAGCGGGCAACGATTCACCACCCGGCTCGACGGCCGTTTCGCCTTCACGCCGCTGGCGCTGGTGCTGCTCGTCGTCGAGACCACCGACCTCGTCTTCGCCGTGGATTCCATTCCGGCGATCTTCGGCGTGACGACCAAACGCTTCATTATTTTCACCTCGAACGTCTTCGCCATCCTCGGCCTGCGCTCGCTCTACTTCGTGCTGGCCGGCGCGATTGATTACTTCCGTTACCTGAAAGTTGGGCTGTCCTTCGTGCTCGTTTTCATCGGCGCGAAAATGCTCGTGGACCCGCATGGTCAGCCGGAGAAATGGTTTCAAGTGGAAATTCCCAGCAGTGTTTCCTTGCTGGTAGTTGTCGCGATTATAATTACCTCCATGGCTCTGTCCATTACCGCCGCCCGCCGTGAGAAGGAGGCGAATCATCGCAAGTCGGAAAGTGGCGACCCCGAATCTCCTTAAAGCAGAAATCTACTTCGCCACTTCCACGCAGCGCGTCTCGCGGATGACCGTGATTCTGATTTGTCCAGGATACTGAAGCTCCGCTTCGATCTTCAATGCCACGTTTCTTGCCAGCGCAAACGCGGCTTCGTCAGAAATCTTTTCCGGCTGAACAAACACGCGCAGTTCGCGCCCAGCTTGCACCGCGAAGGATTTCTCCACGCCTGGAAACGAGTTGCCGATTTTTTCCAGGTTCTCCACGCGTTTGATATACGTGGTCATGCTTTCCGAGCGCGCGCCCGGTCGCGACGCGCTGATGGCGTCCGCCGCGCTCACGAGAATTCCCCACGGCCCGACTGCTTCGACATCGTTGTGATGCGACGCCACGGCGTTCACGACTTCCTCCGGCTCGCCATGTTGCTTGATGATCTCCGCGCCGACGGTCGCGTGCGCGCCTTCGACTTCGTGGCTCACCGCCTTGCCGATGTCGTGCAACAGCCCCGCGCGTTTGGCGAGCGTGACGTCCAGGCCCAGTTCCGCCGCCATAAGCGCCATGAGTTGCGCGACTTCGATCGAGTGATCCAGCAGGTTCTGCGAAAAGCTCTGGCGGAAGTGCAGCCTGCCGAGCAACCGCACGATCTCGGGATGCAACGGCGGCAAGCCGAGTTTCGCCACCGCGTCATCGCCGTGCCGCACGATGGCTTCGTTCATGTCCTTCGAGACTTTGCCCACAACTTCCTCGATGGCAGTGGGGTGAATCCGCCCGTCCTGAATCAACAACTGCATCGCCTCGCGCGCGATCTCGCGACGCACCGGATCGAACGCCGACAAAATCACC
>SCTL01000598.1 GCA_004297495.1 Verrucomicrobiota bacterium | reverse complement strand
TCGGAAAGGAATCCGTAGCCTGGATGGATGGCGTCCACGTCCGCTATTTCGGCGGCGCTGATGATTCGATCAATGCGAAGGTAGCTTTCCGAAGCCGCAGCCTTGCCGATGCAGATGGCCTCGTCCGCCAGTTGCACATGCATGGAATTCGCGTCCACCTCGGAATACACCGCCACCGTCCGGATGTTAAGTTCTTTGCAGGCGCGAATGATCCGGACCGCGATTTCTCCCCGATTGGCTACGAGAATCTTCTCAAACATGCTTTTGCGTTCTCAGGTTGTTGGACCGACCACAACGACTGTGATTACACCGGGCGAACCTTGAACAAGGGCTGTCCGAATTCCACCGGCTTGGCGTTGTCCACCAATACTTGGGTCAGTATGCCTTTCACCTCGGCCTTGATCTCATTCATGACCTTCATCGCCTCGATGATGCAGACAACCGTGTCCGGACCGACTTCTGAACCAACTTCCACATAAGACCCCGCTTCTGGTGAGGGCGAGCGATAGAACGTCCCGATCATCGGCGACTTGATCTCGGTCTCATTCGAAGCAGCCGCAGCGCTCGGCGCGGCCAACTGCGCGACCCCCTGCCCGGCCGCCGGCGAAGCCACCACCGGGGCGTAAGTCACGCCGCCGGCATCTTCCGTCTGGATCACGGGCACTCCCGCGCTACCGCGCTTCAAACGAATCTTGAAATCCTGTTTCTCCAGTTCGAATTCCGTCACGGAATTCTTCTTCATCAAATCCAGTATTGCTTTGATATCTTTGAGGTCCACAGTGGCTAATCGTTAAAGTTTTTCCGCGTTTGCCAAATCCGAACTCCCGTCACCCGAAGCAAAAAAGCAGAGTCATCATTTCGAAACTCTGCTTCCGGCGACATCCAACTGCGGGCGAGGTTTAATCCAGTTACCACGACTCGTCAAGACGTTTCTCCCGTCGTTCGCCGTGCTTATGGCCATAAAAATCCACTCCAGTGTATTACTTCTTGGCTTTAATGTTAACCGCAGCATCCAACGCGAGCAGATAAGAATTCGCGCCGAACCCGGCGATCTGTCCGACGCAAACTCCAGCGATGAGCGACTTGTGGCGGAATTCCTCGCGAGCGTGAATATTCGAAAGATGAACTTCAATGGTTGGAACACCCGACGCCGCGATGGCATCCCGCAACGCCACGCTCGTGTGAGTGTAGGCGGCAGCGTTCAGGATGATGACGTCAAAACTCCCACGCGCTTCCTGAATCCATCCAACCAGTTCGCCTTCGATGTTCGATTGTCTAAGCTCCAACTCGTTCCCCTGCCCTTTGGCTTTCTGTTGCAGGGCCTTCTCGATCTCAGCCAAAGTGGTCTGGCCGTAAATGCCGGGTTCACGCTGGCCGAGGAGATTCAAGTTGGGGCCGTTCAGGACTAGGATTTTCATCTGCCGGGAAAGCCTACCGAGGCGGCAAAGTCGTGTCGAGAGCGGTTGCCAAAATAAATTTCTGAATACACACAGCCAACCCCTCACCCGTCCTGCGGACACCCCCTACCATCGGATTGGAGCCGGAGCGCGACTGTGTGCGCAGCACCAGTCGCAGCAAAACGAAAACTCCGCGGCTGGCCGTCACAGAAACGCGAAGTGATTCTCAATCTCCAGGAATTCCACCCACACTCATCTGGCGGCTTCCAGATGAATGGGCTTCAGCTTGTCGAAGGCGGCAATCGTGCCGCGCATGACCGCCTCTTCTCGCAGGGCATTGGGCATCAATACCGGTAAGACAATCGTGAAGACCGGACTCATTCCAGTTTCGAAGAACGCATCCGCCGCGTTGGCGCCGCCCTGTCCATGACTGTCGTAACACAGGGTGCGCGATTTCTTGTCGAGCATGGAGACTCGGATGGTTGATTTACCACCGTAAGCGCCGCCCTTGTGTGCCACCATGGAGATTTCCGCCAGTATCTGGGATTCCTTGCCGCCAAGCGCTTCGATCTGGCTATCATCAAGTTTTGCTGTTGCAGTGATTCCACCGGCAAACCCTGACACCTTGTCTGAAAGCAGGTAATAACCCTTGGTTTCAATCAGGGGAAGCATCAGCGAGTCCACCAGTTTTTCGTATTTCTCCCGTTTCTTAGGTGGGATCGGATCGCAGGCCATGGGCAATGCGGCGACGATGAACGGAACTTTAAGCGGCTGTGGCTGCTCGCCCGGTGACAACCATTTGACGGCCAGCGCCGAATACAGTCCGCCGCCGGCATTCCGATGAACGCCGATGATACCGTCCGCGCCCATGTCGGCCGCGAGTTCGGACAAGCGGCGGATGGAACCACTCCTGGTGACACGCGTCCCCTCACGATACGAAGTGACTTTGCCAACGATCTGATACGGCTGAGTCACCGCCTTCATGTCCTCAACGATGCGGACCTGTTTGACGTCCGTGACCGGAGGCAGGCCGGGAAGTCCGACCGTGCGACTGCTCTTCAAGGGAGTGCATCCAATCGCCCAGATGCTCAATGCGATCATCAACGCCGACGAGAAGGAGAAGATTGGTTTTTTCATGACAGTCCTGGAATGTTTGTGAAGCAGGAAATCGCGTTCCGGATTCCCACTCTGAGAATCGCTTGATTTTTGAAGGATGAATTCATATCCCCGCCAAAACCCGAAGCTTTCGCGGAGCGTCACGACGGGGACGGCTGATGTCAAGTTGCAAGTAGATCACAGCGTTCCCCCTCATCCTGTCCTTCTCCACTGCGGGGGGAGAAGGTGTCGCAGGACGGTTGAGGGGGAGATGTAGCAGCGCCGTTGACTGCGGCGGCGAGGAATTGCGATGGCGTCAGGTTGTACTCCAGTTTGAACTGCCGGCAGAAATGCGACGCCTGTTTGAAACCGAGTTCCATGGCTACGCATTTGACGGATTGACCTGCGAGAAGTCTTTTTTGCGCCGCAACGATCCGTTGCTTATCGAGCCACTTGCGGGGCTCAAGGCCGAATCGGCGTTTGATATCACGCTCCAGTTGCCGCAGGGAAACGCCGCGCAGCACGGCGAGTTTGGCGGGCGCGTATTCCGCCTGCACCGCCAGCCGCTCCCATTCCTGTTGTGTGATGGGCAACCTGATCATGGATGAACGCCTCCTCCAAGGCAGACGACTGCCTTGAAAAACTTCTCTGTGGTACAACCCGGGCGGGAAATTAGCAGCAGGGAGAATCCGCGTCGCAAGAGAAAATCAAACACCGTTGCTCCTTCGTTGAGTGGCGAAGTGAGAATTTGGTGGCAGCGCCAAGTTGCGCCTACCTATACCCTCCTTGCGATTTTTGACTGGCGCAGAGTCAACCTCGTGCTAGTCTGCCGCGCAGGTGAAAGGGCATACATGAATCCAAGTCGTTATCAAATCCCCCAATCATTTCCTCGTCAACACGATCGCCGGTCGAACCTGTTTTTGTTCCTCGCGTTCCTCCTGTTTTTGGCGGGCCCGGTGTTCGGCGACCCCCTGGATCAATGGACGCGGCGGCATCCATTTCCGAATTGGTCGGGCGTGGCTTTTGGCGCAAACCGTTTCGTCATCGTCGGCGAACTCGGCGCAATTCAAACTTCCAGCGACGGCACCAACTGGACGACGCAAACCTCCGGCACGGCCAACACTCTGGCGGACGTCGTGTTTGCCAACAACCGGTTCGTTGCGGTCGGCAATGGCGGCACCATTTTGACTTCCATCAACGGCAGCGATTGGTCGGCGGCCGCTTCGGGCACGGCAAACGCCCTGGCCGGGGTTATCTCCGCCAATGGCATTTACGTCGCGGTCGGTGCATCGGGCACGGTGCTCGCGTCTGGCAACGGCGTGAACTGGACGAACCAACCGGGCATTTCTTCTTCGCTGGCGCTCAAGAGTGTCGCGTTTGGCAACGGTTTGTTCGCGGCCATCACCGGTGCGGGCGAGATCATCGAGTCCGCCGACGGCGTGAACTGGACCAGCCAGCCGTCGCAAGGCGGCACGCCTTATCGCCTCGCGTTTCTCAACAACCAATTCGTCATCGTGGATTACGGCATGAAGTTCTCGGCGGACGGCACAAACTGGAGCGCGGCAAATTATGTCTATCCGATCTTGCAGGCCGTGACCTACGCGGGCGGCTATTATGTGGGCGTTGGCACAGGTGGCACGATTCAATATTCCGCAAATGGCACCAGTTGGACTGCGGCTACGGCAAACAATTCCTCCTACGACCTGGCGGCGGTCGCGTACGGCAACGGCACTTTCGTATCCGTGGGATTGCACGGCTTGATTCGCACTTCGACCGACCATTTGACCTGGCCGATCCGCAACCAGACGCTGACTTATCTCGCCACGCTGTACGGCGTGAAATACATCAACAACGAGTTCGTGGCCGTGGGCGATTTCGGCGTCGGCCCGGGCGGCGTGGGTGAGTATTGTCCGATTCTTTTTTCCGGGCCTCCGGGCGGCCAGTGGTATAAGCGCGCGTCCGGATCATTCAACACGTTTTGGGACGTGGCTTACGGCAATGGCTGGTATGTCATCGCGACCGCATCAGCGGGTCTGCGCGTTTCGACCAATGGCGTGGATTGGTCGAGTATTGGCTCGGGCCTGAGCAGCCAGCTGGCCAGCGTGAACTACCTCAACAATCTGTTCGTGGTCACGAGTTGGGCGGGCGGCATCTCGACCTCCTCCGACGGCGTGACGTGGACTTCCCGGAATTCGGGTAACACGCGAAATCTTTGGGGCGCGAGCTATGGCAACGGTATGTACGTGGCGGTGGGCCAGCAGTTCAGCGGCACCATCGGATCGTACGTGAACTCACCCAATGGCATCAATTGGACCAATCACACGCTTTCTGCAAACCTCCGCAACATCGCTTTCGGCGCGGGAACCTTCGTGACCGTGGGCGATAGCGGGTTCATCGGCACTTCCACCGTGGGCTACGGCACATGGACTGCGCGCAGTTCGGGCACGAGCGGCACCATTTACGGCATCTGTTTTGGCGACGGCTACTTTGTCGCGGTGGGAACGGGTGGCTATCTGGCAACCTCACCCGACGGCGCCACGTGGTCGGTCCGAAATTCCGGCACGACCGAGACGCTCGAACGTGTGGCTTATGGCAATGGCAGTTTCGTCGCCACCGGCACCGGCGGCACGATCATCCAATCCGCCTCGACGTTTCCGGCGTTGCTTGCCAAGAAGGTCGGCGGCGGAATGGAAGTGGATCTTCTCGGCGGCTTTGATCGCAGCTACGTGTTGCAATCTGCCAGCAACCTGACTTCCTCCGCTTGGTCGGCTGTGACCACGCTCAGTTCTGGCCAACGCCAGTTCACCGACCCGGATGGCAATTCAAACTACAAGTTCTATCGTTTGACTTTGCCCTGACCGACGGCAATTGCTGAAAGCGGCGTGGCGACTGGCGGCATTGCTGGAGAACATCCAGTGGCACAATTGATATTCTTCCACTACCGCGTGGCGCGCGTTTTCCACCGCTGAGGCGCAGAGACGCAGAGAAGTTGACACGAATTCCGCGAATTCACGCGAAGCCAACTTGTCGCGCCGAAGTCAGACGCAGGCGGGCCGAATGGGGAGAGGGACAGGGCGATGTGTCGAAATCTTCTGCTTTCTCTCAACCTGGCTGATAGTCCATAGACCTTTCACTCCGTTTCGCATGGACTATCAGTCATGCCGAAACATCGTGAACGCATTTTCCTCGTCGGTTTTCGCGAGCGGCGCGCGTTCAAGTTCCCGGAATTTCCGGCGGCAGGGCCAAAGCCTAATTCCAGTTTATCCTGGTCAACGGGATTCCCTGTTCGTTCAATTGTGCCCGCTCGTGAAAACCGACGACATCATCAGCTACGCACAACTCGTGCATGCCGAACGCGCGAATCTTCAGCGGGGCATGAATTTTGGGATCGGCAAAAGCTACTCCGTCTTCCTCATGTCACTTCGCAAGAACGCACCGTATGCCGACGCAATTGATGAAGCGACAGGAACTCTGATTTACGAGGGGCACGATCAGTCGCGGACTCAAGGCGGCCCAGACCCAAAGACTGTCGATCAACCGCTGCAGACGCCAAAAGGTTCATGGACTGAGAACGGAAAGTTCTTTCGGGCAGCAATTGATTTCAATACCGGGCTGCGCAAGAAGGCCGAGCTCATCAAGGTTTACGAGAAGATCGCGGACGGGATTTGGTGCTACAAAGGCTACTTCGAGTTGATTGATGCGGAGATCGTTCCAAGCGGTGGCCGCAAAGTTTTCAAATTTCACCTGCGGCCCGTTGAAAAGAAAATCTTGGGACGCATCGAGGAGCTACCACACAACCGCCTCATCCCGACGCACGTCAAAATTGAAGTTTGGCGGCGCGACCACGGGAAGTGCGTGCTTTGTGGTGCAGACAAGAACCTTCATTACGACCACGACATTCCGTTCTCCAAAGGCGGCAGCAGTTTGACCGCGGAGAACGTGAGGCTGCTCTGCCTGAACCACAATTTGGAGAAGTCCGACAAAATCATCTGCATCCTGCCGTGGATCTATGTCGGAACTTGCGCCGCTCAGCAAATTCACCGGCACTAGAAACCCGGCGAGCTGCAAGATTTGCCGCTTGCCAAGCGTGCAGTACCTGGCCAGGTGTATCTGCCGAGCTATGCGCATAACCTACCTGATTCGATTGGAAGAAAATGACCTCGGCCAAATCATTGAGGGCTTGCAGGCACGGGAAGAATCGTGGCGCAAGACGGCGGAATACTTTCGTTCCGGCTACAACCCTGACGATACGTTTGTGATTGAGGATTGCAGCGACGAACACGAAGCGGACAAGATTGCACAGTTTTATTCCCGCATTCTCCGAAGTCTTGAACGTCAGCGTGGCGAGCAACGCAGTTCGGAAGATTGAATCATCTGGCCGAATTGTTCACGCGGC
>SCTL01000055.1 GCA_004297495.1 Verrucomicrobiota bacterium | reverse complement strand
CTCGCGGCCCGGCCCGCCGCGCGTGCCGAGGATGAACGCGAAGATCAAGTTGCCGATGCCGGAGCAATACGGCATGACCAGCGTGCCCAGCACCGTGCCCTCGAAGCCTTCCGCGCTCATCGCCTCCAGCCGCCAGATCATCAGCGCCGACGCGGCCAGGAACAAAATAAGAAACAGCCACGGCGCGGCGGCCCCGTGGCTTTCAATCGTCTTGACCATCGGATTCAACCCGCGCAGTTAAGCAAGCGAGTCAGCCAAAGGCAATCGCGTCCCTGCTCTGCCGGCATTTCAGTCACGCGCCTCAGAGTCCACATCGCACGAGCAATCCACGAGCGCCAAACGATTCTCCCTCTCCCATCGGATGGGAGAGGGCCGGGGTGAGGGCAAGCGTTTCAACTATCTCCACCACCGCCAAATCAAAGCTCGCCGCGTCGCGCCCGTGAGTTTGAAAGCTTCGCCAATGCGCGTCCCTTCCACCCAAAAAATCTCTCCGCCCTCCGCCACCGCCACGACCAACTCATGCCGGCGCGCTTTCGGAATCTTCAAATTCACAAACAAGTCTTGCAGTTTCACGGCTCGCGTCATGCCAATCGGTTGAAAGCGATCCCCCGGCTGCCAGTGGCGCAGCGTAATCTTTCGCCCGACACGATCCGCCTCAAAAAGCTCGCGTCCCGGCTGACGGGCAATCTTTCCCCGCGCGACGCGCTTAGTAATTCGCCAGTTTAATTTCACTCCACCAAACTCCGCCGCGCCAGACTCCGCCCGCAACCAAATTTTTTTTAATCCGGATTTGAACCCGGCCTTTGTTAGCCAGCGAAAGTGCAATCTGCCCGCCGCATCACGCGCAACGCTTCGCGCGACATCGAGATTGAACTCCCGATTGGGAAAGCAGCGCAGGAATTCCACGCCGTCAAATTCCTCCGGCAGTTTCCCCTCCCGCAGTTGAAGCTGGATCACCCGCCGCTGCACCGCGACGGACAATCGCGCGAACGCCCCCGGCTTGCGCGCCCGCAACCACTGTCGCGCCAGCGCCGCGACCGCTTCCGATTCCTCGCCCACCAAATCCATCACGCGCAGCACCGCCTTGTCCAGCGCCGGCTGAAATCCCCGACGCAACTGCGGCAACAAATCGTGCCGGATGCGATTGCGCAGTATATCGCGGCAGGCGTTGCTGGCGTCGGTGCGGAACTTGATTTTCGCCTCGCGCGCGGCTTGTTCGATTTCGATTTTGGAAACGTCGAGCAGCGGTCGCACTAACTTGATGTTGGAGTTCGCCGGAGAAACATTGCTCCATTTCATGCCCGCCATCCCCTCCCCGCCCGCACCGCGAAAGAGGCGGAGAAAGAAAAGTTCAACCTGATCGTCCGCATGATGAGCGAGTGCTATCATCCGACTTCCCGTCTGTCGTGCCGCATCGGCCAAGAATTTGTGGCGCAATTCCCGGGCAGCCATCTCAATCGAAATTCCCCGCTCCTTCGCAATACTTTTCACTGCGCCGCGTTCGGTCAAACAACGCAACCCGAGTGCCGTCGCCGCTCGTTTCACGAACAACTCGTCACCGTCACTGGCGCGGCCGCGAAGCTGATGATTGAAATGGGCGACGGTGAGTTTCCAGTCTTGCCCCCGCGCGAGCGCAACGAGAGCGCGCAACAAAACCATTGAGTCCACGCCGCCGGAAACGGCCACCAGTATCCGTTCGCCGCGCCGAAAGAGTTTCCGCTCGCGGATGGCGGCTTCGACGTGCTCCAGCAGATTTTTCACTCGGCCTTTGCGCCCGGGGCGGGCTTTGCTTGCGGCAGTTCAATCGCGAAAATTCTGGAATTGCAACGCCACCGGAAAATCCTTCGCGCGCACGGCCGCGATCACTCCCTGCAATTCATCGCGGCTCTTGCCGTTCACCCGCACCTGCGAGTCCTGAATCTGCGTCGTGACTTTGAACTTCCCGTCGCGAATAAAGCCCGTGATCTGTTTCGCGATGTCCGTGGCGATGCCCTGCTTGATCTTGATGACCTGCCGGGCATGGCCCAACGGCGAGACGTCGGGATCGCATTGCTCGATGTTCTTCATGCTGATGCTGCGCTTGGCGAGCTTGCCGATGACGATCTCGACCAGCGCCTTGACCTTGAACTGGTCCTCGGCGGAAAGCTTGATCTCGTTTTTATCCAGCACGATCTCGGCTTGGCTGCCCTTGAAATCGAACCGGTTCGCCAGTTCCTTCTTGGCGATGTTCACCGCGTTCTCGATCTCCATCGAGTTCACTTCACTCACAATGTCAAATGATGGCATGACGTCATGGTAATTGCCGGCGGCGCGATGGGAAGTTTTTTGCACGGCGCGCGGCCCTCCAGGCCGCAGCGGATGAAATTGTCCGCGCCTGCCAATCCGACTGACGCACCGGCATTTACCC
>SCTL01000597.1 GCA_004297495.1 Verrucomicrobiota bacterium | reverse complement strand
CGAGTTCGACGGAGTGGACACGCTGTTTCTCTCGCGGCTCATCGGCGTCGAACGCAGGGACATCAAGATCGGCATGAAGATCAAAGCCAAGTTCCGCCGCAAGGCGACATGGTCGGTTCGTGATGTATATTTCGTCAGCGCGCAATGAAGACGACCGCAATCAACACCGACGCGCAACGCGAAAAGCAAATCCGCGAAGCCGAGGAATTGCTGTTCACCGGGACGCAGAAGTCCGGCGTGGCCAAGGGACTTTTTCTCGGTCGCTTCGTGGCCGATTGGGTGATGCCGTATCCGTCCGTGCCCGAAAGCGAACGCGCGGAACTCGAATCCTTCCTCACGCAACTGCGCGCCTTTCTTGACGAGCATCTTGACCCCGCCGCGATTGATCGCGCGGCGGACATTCCGCGCGAAGTGATTGACGGGCTGGCGAAGCTCGGCGTGTTCGGTTTCACCGCGCCGAAGGAATTTGGCGGACGCGCGCTTTCGCAAATGGCCTACTGCAAAGTGATGGAAGAAATCGGCAGCCGCTGCGCCTCGACTTCGATCTTCGTCAACGTGCAACACTCCATCGGCATGAGAGCGCTCCTGCTCTTCGGCACGCCGGAACAAAAGCGGCGTTGGCTGCCCGACCTCGTGAGCGGACGCAAGCTCGCCGCCTTCGCGCTCACCGAACCCGAAGCCGGCAGCGACGCCGCCAACGTCCAAACCAGCGCCACACCCAGCGCCGACGGCTCGCATTTCATTCTCAACGGCGAGAAGCGTTACATCACCAGCGGCGCAATCGCCGACGTGCTCACCGTCATGGCGCGCACGCCCGTGCCGGGCAAAGAGGAAACCGCGATCACCGCGTTCCTCGTCACGCCGGACATGCCGGGCTTTGTCGTCGTCGAACCGCGCATGGAGAAACTTGGCATCCGCGGTACGGCCACCGCGCGACTCGCGTTCCACGACATGCGCGTGCCGAAGGAAAACATTCTCGGCTCGCCCGGCAAAGGTTTGAAAGTCGCGCTCACCGTTTTGGATTTTGGCCGCACCACTTTCGGCGCGTGTTGCACTGGCCTGACGAAAACGTGTCTGCGCCTCGCCGTTCAGCACGCGAACACGCGCCGGCAGTTCGGCAAAACGCTCGGCGAATTCGAGTTGGTCAAAAAGAAAATTGCCCGCATGGCCGCCGGCGCATACGCGCTCGAAGCGATGACGACCGTCACGGCGTCGCTCATTGATCGCGGCCTGGAGGATTACATGCTCGAAACCGCGATGCTGAAAGTTTTCAGCACCGAAGCCGTGTGGATGCTGGTGAACGACGCGTTCCAAGTTCACGGCGGCGCGGCTTACTTCACGGACAAACCGCTCGAACGCATGTTGCGCGACGCGCGCATCAACCAGATCGGCGAGGGCGCGAACGAAGTGCTCACGTCGTTCATGGCGCTGGTCGGTTTGCGCGGGCCGGGCAAACAATTTCAGGAATTGCAGGAGGCGCTGCGTCATCCGTGGGGCGAGTGGCGCAAGGCGTGGCTGCTCGGCCTCGACCGCGTCGGCGCGGCCCTGCACGCCGCCGAAGTGCCGGTGCGCAGTCCGGTGCTGATGCCTTACGCCGGGCGTCTCGGCGAACTCATCCGGCAATTCAGTGTCGAGGTGGATCGCGCGCTCATTCGTTATCGCGAGGAAATTCTCGAACGCCAATACGTCCAGGAGCGCCTCGCGCGCGCCGCGATGGAACTGTTCGCCTCTGCCTGCACGTTGAGCCGCTGGGATGCCGAACTGCAAACGGGCGCGCCGCAATTTGACACCAACGGCACGACGCGCGGCGCGGCGGAATTATTCTTGCGCGGCTCGTTCCGGCGCACGCGCCGCTCCCTCGCCGAGATGCACGAGAACGATGATGAACTCGTGACCGCCGTGGCGGACGGAGTCTTGCGCGAAGGCGAGATTTGAAATGAAACATTCAACATTCAACGCTCAACATCGAATGCCTGATGCACACGTCGCCTGACCTTTGAGCGTTGGGCGTTAAATGTTGAATGTTGAATGTTGCTGCGAATTCCACCATGAACGCCAGCTACACACACGGCGCTTCCGACAAGCCGCTCATCGGCGAGACTATCGGCGACTTCCTCGACCACATCGCCGCTGAGTTCCCGGACAACGAGGCGCTCGTCACGACGTTCGAGAATCAACGCTTCACCTACAGGGAGTTTCTCGCGGAAACAAACCGCGTCGCCCGCGGGCTCATGGCGCTGGGTGTGCAGAAGGGCGACCGCGTCGGCATCTGGTCAACAAACTGCGCGGCGTGGGTGCTGGTGCAGTTCGCGACGGCGAAGATTGGCGCAATCCTCGTGAACATCAACCCGGCCAATCGCACCTACGAACTGGAATTCGCGCTACGTCAGTCCGAGTGCAATTACCTCATCAGCGGCGAGCGGTTCAAGGATGCCGACTACGCGCAGATGTTGGGCGAGTTGATTCCCGAACTGGCCGGCGCGGACTCGCGGAAAGATTTTCACGCGGAAAAGTTTCCGCACTTGCGGCGCGTCGTGATGTTGAGACAGACGCCCCTCACCCCGGCCCTCTCCCCATCGGATGGGGAGAGGGAGAATCGTTCGCAGTCTTCGATGCATCTGTCAGCGCAAGCCAGTAGCGGAGTTGTGTCGAAAGCCACGAGATCGACCAGCGACTTCCAATCGTCGTCCCCTCTCCCCGTCCGACGGGGAGAGGGTCAGGGTGAGGGGCACTCGGGCGCGCTGACTTGGGCTGACTTGCTTTCACTCTCCGAGAAAGTTTCTCCCACCCAACTCGCCGAGCGCCAGGCTTCGCTTGATTTCGACGATGTCATCAACATCCAATACACCTCCGGCACGACGGGCTTCCCCAAGGGCGCGATGCTCACGCACCATAACATCCTCAACAACGCCTTCTTCATCGGCGAGCGGATGCGCTTCACGCCGCGCGACCGGCTCTGCATTCCCGTGCCGTTCTATCATTGCTTCGGCATGGTGCTCGGCAACCTCGTCTGCGTCACGCACGGCGCGACGATGGTTCTGCCCGCGCCGCATTTCAGTCCATTGCATACTTTGCAAAGTGTGAAAGACGAGCGCTGCACCGCGCTCCACGGCGTGCCCACGATGTTCATCGCCGAACTCGATCATCCCGATTTCAAGAAATTCAACCTGTCCACACTCCGCACCGGCATCATGGCCGGCGCGCCGTGTCCGGTCGAAGTGATGAAGCGCGTCATGTCCGAAATGCACTGCCGCGAAATCACCATCGTCTGCGGCCAGACCGAAGCCTCGCCCGCGTGCAACATGACCGAAGTGGACGACCCGCTCGAAGTCCGCGTCGGCACGGTCGGCAAAGTCATGCCGCATCAGGAACAGAAGATCATTGACTCGGCCACGGGAAAAACTTTGCCGCGCGGCGAGCACGGCGAGATTTGCTATCGCGGCCATCACATCATGCGCGGCTACTACAACAATCCGCAGGCCACGCACGACGCGATTGACGCCGCCGGCTGGCTGCACAGCGGCGACATGGCGGTGATGGACGTGCGCGGCTACGTCCAGATCACCGGCCGCATCAAGGACATGATCTGCCGCGGCGGCGAAAAGATTTTCCCGCGCGAGGTCGAGGAATTTCTTTTCACGAACCCGAAGATCGCCGAGGCCTACGTCATCGGCGTGCCGGACAATTATTACGGCGAACAGGTCATGGTCTGGGCGAAACTCAAACCCGGCCAGACGATGTCCGCCGATGAACTCCAGACATTCTGTCACGGCAAGATCATGGACTACAAGATTCCGCGGCACGTGAAGTTCGTGGACGATTTCCCGAAGACGGTGACGGGCAAAATCCAGAAATACAAAATGCGCGAGATCAGCGCGGCGGAATTGGGCCTGGAGCAACCGGTGAAAAAAGCGGCGTGACCGAAGCGGGTGGTAGGGACGCGTTCCACCGCGTCCCACAATTCCTGAATTGAGATGGGGACGCGGTGGAACGCGTCCCTACCAAGTTATGAGTGGCGCGTGCGGATTTGATTTCGGTGGTAAAATAGTCTGGCGGCCCACGCCGGAACTCATCGTGCAAAGCAATCTCACCCGATTCATGGCCATGCACAGCCTGCGCTCGCTCGATGAATTGCAACAGCGCTCGACGACTGACCTCGATTGGTTCTGGAACGCGGTGCTGCGCGATCTCGAGATTCGTTTCAGAAAACCTTACTCGCGCGTCCTCGAACTCACGCGCGGTATCCCGTGGCCGACGTGGTGCGTCGGCGGCGTGATGAACATCTTGGACAACTGCCTCGACAAATACGCGGGCACACCCACCGACTCACAAGCCGCACTGGTTTGGGAAGGCGAAGAAGGCCAGGCGCGACGCCTGTCCTACGCGGAGCTGCGCCGCGAAGTGAATCGCATGGCAAACGTGTTGCGCGGCCTCGGCCTCGGCAAGGGCGACGCTATCGGCGTGTTCATGCCGATGACGGCGGAGATCGTCGTGGCGATGCTGGCCATCATCAAGATCGGCGGCGTGTTTCTGCCGTTGTTCTCCGGGTTCGGTCCGCAGGCCATCGTGTCGCGATTGAATGACGCGGATGCCAGCGCGCTCTTCACAGCGGACGGATGTTTTCGTCGCGGAAAAGTTTTACCGATGAAAACCGTCGCGGACGAAGCGGCGGCGCAGATTCCGACGTTGAAGCACGTCATCGTGCTGCGGCGCGCGGGCGTGGACGTGGCGTGGAATCCGGCGCGCGATCATTGGTGGCACGAGTTGATGGCGAACGCACGCGATGATGCCGCTACCGAACCGACGAGCGCGGAAGATCCGTTGATGATCATTTACACGTCGGGCACGACGGGAAAGCCAAAGGGCGCGGTCCACACGCACTGCGGTTTTCCGATCAAGGCCGCGCAGGACATGAGCCACGGCCTCGACTTGCACGCGGACGAAACGCTTTTCTGGTTCACCGACATGGGCTGGATGATGGGCGCGTGGCTCGTCTTCGGCACGCTGTTGCTCGGCGCGACGATGCTGCTCTACGACGGCGCGCCCGATTGGCCCGCGCCGGACCGCCTGTGGTCGCTCGTCGCGAAACACAAAATCACGTCGCTCGGCATTTCACCGACGCTCGTGCGTTCGCTGATTCGTTTCGGCGAAGAGCCGGTGCGCAAACACGATTTATCTTCGCTGAGAAAATTCGCCTCGACCGGCGAGCCGTGGAATCCCGATCCGTGGCTGTGGCTGTTCAACGTCGCGGGCCGAGGCCGCTTGCCGATTATCAACTACTCCGGCGGCACGGAGATTTCCGGCGGCATCGTGATGGGCAACGTGCTCACGCCGCTCAAGCCCTGCGCCTTCGCCGGCCCGCTGCCCGGCATGGCGGCGGACGTGGTGGACGAACGCGGCGCGCCGGTGCGCGGGCAGGTCGGCGAGTTGATCATTCGTCAGCCGTGGATTGGAATGACGCGCGGTTTCTGGCGCGATCCGCAACGCTATCTCGACACCTACTGGTCGCGCTTCCCGAACGTGTGGGTGCATGGCGATTGGGCCGCCGTGGACGAAGACGGCCAGTGGTTCATCCTCGGCCGCTCCGACGACACAATCAAAGTCGGCGGCAAACGCGTCGGCCCGGCGGAGGTGGAATCAATTTTGGTTTCGCATCCGGCGGTGAGCGAAGCCGCGGCCATCGGCGTGCCGGATGAATTGAAAGGCGAGGCGGTGGTTTGCTTTTGCGTTTTGAAATCCTCCTCGTCCTCGAATCTGGAAACACTCCGCAACGAACTCACCGCGCTCGTCGCCCGCGAACTCGGCAAGCCGCTCGCGCCGCGCGAAATCAAATTCGTCCGCGACCTGCCAAAAACGCGCAACGCAAAAGTCATGCGCCGCGTCATCCGCGCGGCGTATCTGGGAAAAGATGCGGGTGATGTTTCCTCGCTGGAAAATCCGTCGGCGGTGGAGGAAGTGAAAGAGGCGGCGTGAGAATGTGTGACGCTCGCCCTCACCCTAACCCTCTCCCATCCGATGGGAGAGGGCCGGGGTGAGGGCGAGCCAAACAACAAATCAACTGCTTTGCTCTCACTTCACCTTCACAACCAACTTTCCCGTCACATGGCCTGCTTCGAGCAGGCGATGCCCTTCGGCGATTTCCTCGAACGCCAGCACACGGCTCACGTGTGGCTTGAGTTTGCCTTCATCCACCAGCTTCGCCGCCGCGCGCAGAATCTCGCCGTGGCTTTCAGGACGAACGCCATAGACACCCACCGCTCCCATGAACTCGAAAATCAAAGTCGCGTTCAGCCGGAAAAGTTTCGCCGCGATTTTCTCCGACGGCGTGCCGACGCACGTGATCAACCTGCCATCCGCCGCCACGCAATCCAACGAGCGATCAAACGTCTCGCCGCCGACCGTATCGAACACCACCTGGCAACCGCGTCCTCCGGTTTCCTGTTTCACACGCTCCACAAAATCAGTTTCGCGATAATTGATCACCACATCCGCGCCAAGTTCCTTGCAGAGCGCCAGCGATTCCGCGCTGCTCGCCGTCGTCAGCACGCGGCAACCGTGGAGCTTCGCGAGTTGAATCGCCACATGCCCCACGCCCCCGCCGCCCGCGTGAACCAAAACTGTTTCGCCCCTCTGAATCCGCGCGCGTTGCAACAGCGCCTCCCAAGCCGTGATCGTCACGAGCGGCAGCGTGGCAGCGTGGACGTGATCGAGCGACTTTGGCTTGAGCGCGACCGTGCGCGCGTCCACGCACACGAACTCCGCGTTCGCGCCGTTCCGCACCAGACTCGGCGCGGCGTAAACTTCATCGCCGACGCGAAAGCCGTTCACCGCACTCCCCATCCCGCGCACCACGCCGCTCACGTCAAAGCCAAGAATGATCGGCATGGGCCGCCCCTTGGCGAGCGCGCCGCGCCGAACTTTGAAATCAATCGGGTTCAGCCCGCAGGCGTGCACTTCGATCAGCAGGTCGTGCTCGCCCGGCGTGGGCGCGGGCAGGTCGTGAGCCGTCAGGACAGAGGCTTCGCCAAATTCGGTGAGAGCAACAGCGCGCATGGTTTGATTGCGTTTCAGCATACTCCAGGAAGCCGGTTTCAGAAAGTTTACGGATTTTCGCGCGCCCGCCTTGCGCCCGCGCGACGCCGTCGTAAGTTGGCGTAACAAAAGACGCGCGGGGCGACGACAGTTGCGGATGTGGTCACGCCCGGCGGGATGAAAGGACGGCATTATGAAGCGGCACTGGTCTTGGCTGCTGGCGAGCGGCGGAGCAATCTTGCTCTTAAACGGCTGCGCGTCCATGTTTTCGAGCACGCACTCCGCCACGGAAACGAAATGGAAAAGTTACGCGCAAGTCGAACTCGCGTTCAGTCTGATTGAGCCCGGCCGCACCACCGCGGGCCAGTTGAAACAAATGGGCTTCGACCCGACCTCGCTGCCGAACATCAAAGTGCTGACCTACGTGGACGTCATGGTGCTGTTCATGCCCAACCCGTCCATCACGCCGGCGCAATTGCCGCCCGCCGTGCGCGAGTGCATTGACGCGAAGGAACACGGCCATGCCTACGCGGTGGAGTTGAGCGACATCCGGACGAAGCGCCACGGCAATGTTTTTCTCGACATGTTTGGCTTCAAGCGCAACACGCACGAGAGCGGCTGGCGCTTCCGCGGTTTGATTCTGCTGAAAGACGACCTGGTTCTTTACAAACTTTCCTCCGGCGAGCCGTCCGTTTCCAAGGAGGAACAGCGCAAAAAACCGCTCGGGCCATTGCAGGAATTGGATACGGTCTTCGGCGGCGCGGTGGGCATCATCAAGTGAAACGCGGACCGTCGCTTATCGGAATTCGTGCAATTGGATGACGGAGCGCGACCTTCAGGTCGCTTCAATGTCCGCAAACCTGAGTCCTGGAAATTCTCCCGCCCGCGATGCATTTGTGAGTCGAAGCGGCGTGAACGCCGCGCGCCGTCTCGCTCTGTTCCGTGGCGCTGAATTGCACGAACCTCATTAATCCTTCGCGCGCACCATTCCACTTTCGAGCGTGCTGAGTTTTCCGCCCAGCACCTGTTGCGCGAGGCGATAGCCGCTGCGGTCAGCGTTGTGTTTCAAGCCGTGGAAGTGCCGCTCAATCCGCAGCCGCGATGAGCGACAGAAATAATCAATCAGTGCAACCAAGTCCTCGCGCTCCAGTCCGGGCGCGCCGGTTTCCAGCAACTTCGCGGCGCGCGAGCAGACCGCCGTGATTGCGAAAAGTTCCGTGCCGATGTCCACGAACCGACCGAGCAAGAGTTGCTCGCGTTCCAGCTTTGGCCCGTGACGGAGCATCGCGTGGAAAAGAGCGCGGGCCAGTTTGCGGCTCGCGCGCGAGGCGAAATGGAGATGCTCCGCCAGCTTTGGACTTTGGACGTTGGACGCTGGACTCAGCGGTAACCACTGTTTCGGATACCAGCCGAGATAAAACAACCCCGCCCTCGCCGCCGCGCGCAGTCGTTTCGCCAATGGCAACTGCGAGTTTAGCGCGTCGCCGGCGACCTTGAGATGCGGATCAAGCGCTTCGCGCGCGATGAAGAGGCGCATGATTTCGCTCGAGCCTTCAAAGATCGTGTTCACACGGCAGTCGCGCAGCAAACGCTCGACGGGCACCGGCGGCTCACCACGCGCCTTGAGTGAGTCGGCGGTTTCGTAACCGCGCCCGCCGCGAATTTGCACGGCGTCATTGACGATTTCCCACGCGGCTTCGGTTGCCCAAAGTTTGCAGAACGCCGCTTCGAGCCGCACGTCGGCGCGCTTGTCCTTATCCACGCGGCTGGCGGCCAGCAGCGTCATGGATTCCATCGCGAACGTGTTCGCGGCCATGCGCGCGAGTTTGTCGGCGATGGCGGCGTGCTTGCCGATGGGCGCGCCCCACTGCACGCGCTCGGCGGCCCAGCGACGCGAAATTTCCAGACAGCGCTTTGCGAGTCCAGTGCAGGCCGCGGGCAACGTGAGCCGACCCGTGTTCAAAGTGGTGAGCGCGACACGCAGTCCTTTGCCTTCCGCCAGCAAAATATTTTCGCGCGGCACGCGGACGTTCGTGAACTTCACCACGCCGTTGTAAAGCGCCTTGAGTCCCATGAACCGGCAGCGATGCGTCACTTCGACGCCCGGCCAATCCGTCTCGACGATGAACGCGGTGATCTGTTCCTTCGATTTGCCGCCGACTTGCACCGCCGGAGTTTTCGCCATGACGACGAGCACGCCGGCTTTCGTGCCGTTCGTGCACCAAAGTTTTTCGCCGTTGAGAATGAAAGCGCTTCCATCCGTCGTCGGCTCGGCGTGCGTGGACATCTTCGCGGGATCAGAGCCGACCGCCGGTTCGGTGAGCGCGAACGCCGAAACTTCGCCGCCCGCGACGCGCGGCAGATACTTGCGCTTCTGTTCCTCCGTGCCGAACAGAATCAACGGCTGCGGCACGCCGATGGATTGATGCGCTGAGAGCAATGCCGTGAGATTGCCGCACCAACTACCTAGTAAGATTGCCGCGCGGCAGTAGTTGGTCTGCGACAATCCCAGTCCGCCGTACTCCGGCGAAATCTTGATCCCAAACGCGCCGAGCTTCGCCAGTTCGTCGAACACTGCCTGCGGAATCTCGCCGTCGCGATCAATTGCGTCTGGATCCGTCTTCTCGCGCAAAACCGTTTCCAGCCGCTGAAGAAACGCATCGCCCTGATCACGATCCTCCGCGCTCTGCGTCGGGAACGGGTGAACCTGCGGCAAATCGAACTCGCCCATGAACAAGCCCGCCGCGAAGGTGCGCTCGTGCGCCGTCTCGCGCGCCGCCTCGGTCAGTTCCAGCGCCGCACGCTGGCCGGCGGACATCTTCGACGTGTCAATCGCAGGTTGTGTTTCTTCCGAACCACGTTTGTCGCGCGGATCGAGTTCGGGCGTGTTTAGTTTGTTCATGTCAGCCTCCCTTCCCGTGGTAAAACCCTTTGCCGTTTGCCGCCAGACTTTTCAAAAGGGCGCACGGCGCGAAGTGAGTCGCGCCGTTGTCCACCAGAAATTCCATCGCCGCCACCACCTTCGCCGCGCCGAGCGAATCCGCGTAGCGCAGCGGCCCGCCGCGAAACGGCGCGAAGCCCGTGCCCATGATCATCGCGAAGTCCACGTCCGCCGGCTCGCTGATGATTTGTTCCTCCAGACAGCGGGCGGCTTCGTTGACCATCAGCAGCGTCATCCGCTCCTGCAATTCCAACCGCGACAGCGCGCGCATGGACTGGCCGCGCACAAATTTTGAAACGAGCGGATGCGGCTGCGCTTCCTTCGACTTGCCGTGAACGTAAAAACCCGCGCCGCTCTTGCGCCCGAGCAACCCGGCCTTGGTCATCGCCACGAGGCTCTCGGGAATTTTCAGCCGGTCGCCGAACTTGGCCGCGAGCGTTTCCGCCACGTGCAATGCCACGTCCAAACCCACTTCATCCAGCAAGCGCAGCGGCCCCATCGGCATTCCGAAGTCCAACATCGTTTCGTCCAAATCAACAATGCCCGCGCCGCACTCGAAAAGATTTCCCGCCTCGATCAGATACGGCATCAGGATGCGGTTCACGAGAAAGCCCGGACTGTCTTTCACGACGACGGGCAGCTTGCCGATCTGCTGCGTAAACCGCAGCGCGCGCGCGAGCACGTCCGGCGCGGTCTGCGGCGCGGCGACGATCTCGACGAGTTGCATTCGATGAACCGGGTTGAAGAAATGCAAACCCACGACGCGCTCGGGTCGGCGCGTGGCAGCGGCGATTTCAGAAACCGACAACGCCGAAGTATTCGTCGCCAAAATAGTTTCCTCGCCGGCCAGTTCGCCGAGCCGGGCGAAGATTTTTTTCTTCAGGTCCAAAGTTTCCACGGCGGCTTCAATGACGAGGTCCAAGTGGGTCAAAGGCACTTCGGTCGGCGCGGGTGAAACGCGGTCCAGTCCGTCGCGCGCTTCCACGGGCGTGAACAGATGCCGCTTCGCCCCGTCTTGATAGAGCCGCGCGATGCTGGCCATGCCTTTGCCGACTTGCTCGGCGTTGAGGTCGCGCAAAATCACCGGCAGACCGCGCGCACTGAGCCATTGCGCGATGCCCGCGCCCATCACGCCAGCGCCGATGACGGCGGTGCGCGAGATGGGTTTCGGGTCCGCGCCTCGCGCGACGGCTGGCAGCGTCAATTTCTTCGCTCGTTCTTGCAGAAAGAAAACGCGGATCAAATTGTGGCACGCCTCGCCCTGAACGAGTTTGAGAATGCCGTCACGTTCCAGCGTCAGCGAAACCAGCGTCGGCTGCGAGACGCCGCGGGTCACGACTTCGAGCGCCTCGAGCACGGCGGGATAATTGCCACGCGTCTTGTGCAAAACCTGCTTGCGCGCGCGCCGGGCGATGAAAGCCGCCGCCAGTTTGTTGTTGAACAGCCAGTGACTCGGACGGTGCGGCTTGCCACGCTGAATTTTTTTGACAGCCGCTTCGACGAGATATTCGACAGGCGCGAGTTCGTCCACGAGTCCGAGCTTGAGCGCCGGTTTCGCCGCGAGTGTTTTGCCGGCGAGAATCATGTCGAGCGCTTTCGGCAAACCGATCAGTCGCGGCAGGCGCGTCGAACCGCCCCACGCGGGCAGCAGGCCGATTTGAGTTTCGGGCAACCCGATTTTGGTCGCGCGATCCAACGAAGCCACACGCCAATCGCACGCGAGACAAATCTCGTAGCCGCCGCCCAGCGCCGCACCGTGAATGGCAGCGACGGTCGGGAACGGCAAAGCGGCGATGCGATTCATCACGGCCTGACCGTAGCCGATCAACTCGCGCACCTGATCGAGCGACGCGCCTTGCTGCATCGCCTTGAGATCGGCGCCGGCGATAAAGATGGAGCGCTTGGCACTAGTGAGCACGAGGCCGCGCAGTTGCGGCTGCCGTTCGAGGAAATCGAGTTCCTCCGCCAGTTCCGCCAGTGTGCGTAAATCGAAAACGTTCGCTGAGGAGCCGGGCCGGTCGAAGGTGAGCAGGCAGATGCCGTCGTCGCGCACGGTGCGACGGATTGTGCGCTCGGGCGCGACCGGCGTGGGCTTGCTCGCCCGTTCGGTCGTGCGAACTGTCGCCTGATCTTGAGCGGCAATCATAGGTTCACATTCTTTCCAGCCAGAGCGCGGCGCCTTGGCCACCGCCGACACACAAACTTACCAGAGCACGGCGCTTTTTGCGTCGGTGAAGTTCTTTCAACGCGGTGAGAACCAGCCGCGCGCCGCTCGCGCCTACGGGATGGCCCAGCGCAATCGCGCCGCCGTTGACGTTCAGTTTGTCCGCCGGGATTTCGCCGAGCGGCTCGTCGCGGTGCAGGAACTGGCGCGCGAACTTTTCCGACGGCGCGCACCGGAGCACCGCGAGTATCTGGGCGGCGAACGCTTCGTTGATTTCGATGACATCAGCGTCGGCGGGGATGAGACCGGTTCGCGCTGCTGCCCGGGCGATGGCGAACAACGGGCCCAAACCCATCCGCGACGGATCGCAACCGGCATATGCATAACCGATCAGTGCCCCGAGCGGTTTGAAGCCCAGTTCCGCCGCGCGACGTTCGCCCATGACGAGCAAGGCCACCGCGCCGTCGGTCACCTGCGACGCATTGCCGGCAGTCACCGCGCCATGATTCCGGTCGAACACGGTCCTGAGTTTGGCCAGCGCTTCAGGCGACTGATTTTCGCGCGGCCCGTTGTCCTGCGTGACGGCGTGCCCGCCGTTGTTCGTGAGAAAGACCGGACAAATTTCCTCCGCCAGCTTTTCGCGCGCGGCCACGGCGCGTTGATGGGACTGGAGCGCGAACGCATCCTGTTGTTCACGCGTGACGGCATGTTCGCGCGTGAGCAACTCGGCCGTCTCGCCCATGTTCAGTCCGCACACCGGATCGGTCAGGCCCAGCAGCAGTCCGACGCGCGGCGAAAAATCCGCCGGTCGGAAAGCCGTCATCGCGCCGAGGCGCCGGCCAAAAGTTTTCGCCCGGTTCAACGCACTGAACTTTTCCACCGCCGTGGGTTTGAACAGCAGCGGAATGTTCGACATGCTTTCCGCGCCGCCGACGATGAAGACCGAGCCACGGCCCGCCTGAAGTTTTTCCTGCGCCTGTGTCACGGCTTCGCAGCCGGAGGCGCAGTTGCGCTGCACGGTGACGGCGGGAACGGACTGGGGAATGCCCGCGCGCAAGGCAATGACGCGCGCGACGTTCGCGGCGTCCATCGGCTGGGCGACGCAGCCGAAGATGACTTCATCCACAAGTTGCGGATCGAGGCCGGTGCGCGTGAGGAGGGCATTGACGGCGATGCGGCCCAACTCGTCCGCGCCCAGCGCGGCGAGGTCCGTGCCCGCTTTGCAAAACGGGGTGCGGACGCCGTCCACGATCACGAGCCGTTCAGCGCTCATACGACGCTCAGACCTTACTCTGGATTTCCCTGCCGGGCGAATCGTCGGTTGTTTTTGCCGTGCCGGCCAAACCGTTCGCGGCTGGCCGATGGTCCACGAGTTTCTGCTCCTTGAGCAGCGTGCCGACGCCTTGCAGCCGGCGCATTTCCTCCGCGTCGTGGAACACGATCCGGTTCGGGTGAACTTCGGTGTGGTTCGCGAAGCGCTCCTTCAACTCGCGGCTCACCTGGCTCTCGTCGGTGCCGTTGATGCGGTGGACGTGCAGGATGAGTTCATCCAGTTCGTGCGGGTCGTCGTGAGCTTTGCGCAATTCGAGCTGCCACGCGCCGACGTGCGGGTCGTCGTCCAGCACGTGTTCGAGGTCATTGAAATCCACGAGCGTGCCTTTGAGTTTGTCGAGGTTGAGTTCTTTGATCTCGGAACTGCGCGAGATGTTGCCCACGAGCCGCGGCAGGGTGCGTCCGCAGTGCGGGCACGGTTCGTAAGTTAATCCGCCGTCAATGAAATCGCCGGTGCGATAGCGTAAGACCACCGTGCCGCGCGCGTCGAGCGGGGTGAAGACGATTTCGCCGGGTTGGCCGGGCGGAACAACCTCGCCGGTGTGCGGGTCAATCACTTCGATGATGCCGAGGTCAGGATAAACATGAAAGCCGGCGGAGGGCTGGTCGTTTGGGAACGGACATTCAGCCCACGCCAGTTTTGCTTCGGTGAAACCGTAGGTCGCGAGCACGTCCACGCGTGGCGACCCGAGTTCGTGCGCGAGATCGCGCAGCTTGCGGCGGAGGCCGTCGCTGACTTTTTCGCCGCCGAGCACGATGCGTTTGAGATTCTCGCAATGCACGCCGGTCTCCGCCGCCGTGTGGAGCAGGTGATAGATGAACGTAGGCACGCCCATCAGTACGTCCGGGTTCAGTTTTCGCAGCAGCCGCAGGTTGCCTTCGGTGCCGACGGTTTTGCCACCGCCGGTGCTGACTTGAAACACGCCCGCCGCCGTCGCGGCATAATGCGCGAGCCAGAACGCCAGGTGCGGCGCAAACGGAAATGCGTTGATCATGCGAAAATCCGGCTGGGCCGCGCAGATTTCGATCAGTCGTCGCCCCGCCGTGGCGAGATGGTCGAGGTCGCGTTGCGTGAAAAGAAACGGCAACGGTTCAGCGGCGCGACCGGTGGTGAAGCAACTCAGCACCGGCCGGAACTCCGCGGCGAAATGTTCCTCCACGTCTTTGCGACCGTGCAGCAACGCGCGCAGCATCGTGCCGGGGCGGCGCGTCAACACTGCGCGGTCCGGCACGACGACGAAGTCCATGAAGCGTTTCGG
>SCTL01000596.1 GCA_004297495.1 Verrucomicrobiota bacterium | reverse complement strand
TGCAGCGCGAGCCATTTCTGCGTTTGCTTCACGCTGTCGTAATGGAACTTGTGGTTCACCTTGCGCGTGCGGAGCGAGGCCAGCAAATCACGCCGGACATTTTCCGGAAACTGGCTTTGATGAATCGTAACGCTGACGACGGACGACATGGCTCAACCCTGTTTCGCCTCGCGCACGAATCCGCCGAGCGAAACTGCGACGCCACCGACGGCGGCGTAGTCAACTCCGGCTCTTGCGAGCGCGACCAACAGATTTCCGAACCGGAAAATATTCTCGTTTGGGGAGGACATTCTGGGCGTGCTGGTGGAGAAAGGTGCTCAAGTCTTCCAATTGCCGGAGCGGGGTGATGTGCGCCGGTCGCCGGCCCACGACTTTGTGGACGGGCCATTCGGCGGATGCCTTTCCATTCTTCACGACCCGAGCCTACGCCGTTGAATCTGGCGGGTCAACCGTCCGCTATCGCTGCGGAAAAATCTGGTAGAGCAGCAGGTAGATGATCACGCCGGTGACCGAGACATACATCCAGAGCGGCCAGGTCCAGCGGGCGATCTTGCGGTGCGCGTCGAAACGTTCGCGCAGCGCGCGAATCAGGGTAACGAGGATCAACGGAACTATCACCACCGCCAGCACCGTGTGCGTGAGCAGCAAAGTGAGGTAGAATGGGCGAAACCACGGCGGGTTCACAAACTTCGTCACGCCGTGAACTGTGAAGTGATACGTCAGATAGCCCGCGAGGAACAAAGCCGAGGAGATTAGCGCGGCGACCATGCACTTTTGGTGCGCGGCGCGGTTCCGGTGTTTGATGAAATAAAATCCGAACGAGAGGAAAACCGCGGCGAGGCCGTTGAACGAAGCGTTGAAGGCTGGAAGGTCGTTGAGACTCATGGTTCGCGCTCCAGTTGATGGACGACGGCGAGGAGTTCGGATTGAATCTTCGCCCAGTCCACGCCTTCGCCGCCGGTTTGGAAAATCGCGCGCAGGCGGGCTTGTTTGTCCACGAGTACGAAGATGGTGCTGTGGATGAACAGATCGGCGGGGTTCTTGCGCTCCTCGGGTTTGATTTCGACGGAAGTGAGTTTCAAACCATCAACGGCGAGATTCGCGATCTGTTCGGAGTTGCCGGTAAGAAAGCTCCAGCGGCTCGCGTCCGCGCCGTAATGTTCCGCGTATTTGTTCAGGACTTCCGGCGTGTCGAACAGCGGATCGGTCGTGAGCGTGACCAGCTTCACGTTGCCGTCCTTCGCCAGCGCCGCCTGAAGCGATTGCATTTGCTGCGTCATGCGCGGACACGGGCCGGCACAACGCGTGAAGATGATGTCGGCAATCCAGACTTTGCCGCGCACGTCGGCCAACGTGATGTGATGGCCCGCCTGATTCGTCAGCGTAAAGTCGGCAATCTGGCTGATGACCGGCAGGGGCGGCCTGGGTGCGCGCGGCTTGAGTCCGGAGAGAACAAAGGAGATCGCGAGCAGCACGATCACCAGCCCGACGCCGATCCAGATTGTCCGTGAAAGTTTTTCCGAAGTGTCGTCCATAAAAAATCAGCGCCGAACTTTTCGGTTCGGCGCCAATCAAAGCAGCGCGCCCGTTCGCGCGCCAATCAATTATTCGAGTTCAGTCGCGCCGCCGGATTTGGAGTTTAGCCATTTCTCATAGTTCTCCTGGCTTTCCACGACGAGGAAACCGACCGCCATGCTGGAGTGGCCGTTGCCGCAAAGCTGCGCGCAGTTGATTTGGTAGCGGCCTTCCTTTGTCGGCTTGAACCAGCAAGGGATTCTCATTCCTGGAATCGCGTCCTGCGTGACGCGGAGCGCAATAATCTTGAAGGAGTGGATAACGTCCTTCGAGCTGACGTAGCAGATCACCGGCTTGCCGATGGGACAGTGGATTTCATTGAGCACTTGCACGTCGTCCTTACCATTGGCGTGGACCCGAAAGACGCCAATGG
>SCTL01000595.1 GCA_004297495.1 Verrucomicrobiota bacterium | reverse complement strand
GAATTTGCGAGCAGATCCATCTCAAACTGCCCGCCGCCTCCGCTGGCTGCGCGCGCGTAGATGCTGTAGTTCGTGGCGGTGGGAATCGTGCGCGTGTAATTCTGCCATTCGCCCGCGTCGGTGAAGCCGAGGTTGTAAGTCGTGTATCCGCCCGCCCGTTCGCCGGCGTGATCGAAAATGTCGCCGGTGGCATCGCTGTTGAGACTGAGGATTTGCGGCAGATCACCGGGACGATAAAGGTTGTTCGTTCCGTTCAGGTCGAGGTCCAGGTAGTCAATGCCGTTCGTGCCGGGCAAGCCGGCGTAGGCGTTGGTCGGCGACGGATTATCAACGAACAATCCGCTGCCGTAGTTGTAGTCGCCGGCGTCAATGTAAAGATCGGTCGCGAGGAAAGTGTTGAACGTGCTCGTGTTGGTCACGATGTTGCCATTGGCATCCTGCGCGGTAATCAAGCAGGTGTAGAACGTGTTCGGCGCGATGGCCGGCGCGTAATCGGCGAAGAGTTGATTCGTGGCCGCAGTCGTGTTGAACGTGCGCGATGTTTGCAAGACGCCATTCAGAAAGACGCTGACGAAATTACTGGAGACGGTTGAGTTGAAGGAATCCACCTCGAAGGTGACATGGATGTTAGTCGAGGCATCGAGGTAAACCGAACCGTTGGTCGGTTGCACATTCACAATCGTTGGCGGGACGAGCGTTGGGACGGCGATCTGCATGTGATTGTAAATCTGATCGCCGGTGGTCTCGTGGGCAAAGAGCGCCGCGCTATCAATACTCGAACCCGAAGTCCCTCCGAGGACACTGTCCAGAGTGTAAAGCGTCTTGTTCAGGACGACGTCCTTCAAAACCATGTGGTAGGAATCGCCGTCCGGTTTCACCGTCACTTCGACTTCCAAGGCATTCGTGATGTTGCCCCGCCCCAACGCACTGAAGGTTACGCCGGTCAAAGAGATCGGGCTGCCGGCGCTGCCGTCTCCGACGTAAACCGTGGAGGGCGAGGCGCCGTCGAGAAAGTAAATGTAAAATCGCGCGCCGGTTTGGAAATCCGCCGGGCTGTTCGTCGTGTTGCCATTGCGCAAGGTGAACCCGCACCAGCCATGCACCTGTCCAACTCCGGTGACGGTCGTGACGCCGGCGCCGCGCGAACCCCATTGAAGCTTGAAAGTATTCGTCCCCAACGGATTTTCAAAACCGCGAAAGGCAGCCGTCTCGTTCACTCCGCCGGTGCCGTTCGCGTAGATGCCGAAGATGCTGGTGTAATTGACGCTGTTGAAATTGGTGATGGTGGCGATGACGAAAACAGGGTTGTTGGCCGAGCCGACGTAATTGCCATGACTGTTCGGCCCGTTCGTGGCGATGAACCACGGCGTAAAACCAAAACCGAGGTTCGAGCCATTGGTCCAGTTCGCACTGACGCGATAATTCCCCGCATCATCGTAAGCGACGAGTTGCGCGGAAGCGGAGCTGGCAAATGAGAGCGCGGCGAGAACTGCAACAGCCGACAGCGAAGACAACCGTTTGAAATGATTCATGGTCACTTGAGTTTTAGTGTTGTGGAATACTGACTCGAACGATAGTCACGAGGTTGAAGCCCGCCTAGCCCCCAAAACCTGTGGTATTCCGAGGCTTCATCCGCGATCACTTTGCGCGACGTCGGACGCGCCAGAAGTAGCCCGCGCCAAAAACTGCCATCGCCCCGCACATCGCCCACTGCGACGCTTCGGGCACGGGCACGAGATCAAGCGTCAGTCCCCAACTCGTAACCGAAGGCCCGCTGCCTCCACCCACCACGTCGGCAATGAATAATGTCCAACTCCCGTTCGCGCTCTGATTCGTGAAGCTGCCCAGCCACGCGGTTCGGCTCGCGCCCGCCAACAGACTCGCGCTGCTCAACGGGCTGATGTTCCGCGCGTCCGGTTCATACGCGAGCGTCGGAACTCCGCTGCCGCCGTAATAATGGATGTCGCCATTGCTGGCGGTGTCATCGAAGGTCACCGCCATTCCGGCGTTGGCGTAACCGAACGGATTTCCACCATCCCGGCCCGCGCGATTCAACAGCACGGCGAATCCGCTGCTATGCACCAGATACGCGTAGAGATCGCCGTTGTTTCCGCCGCTGAACGTGAGACTCACGTTCACGTCCGCGATCGTGCCGGAGAGGCCGCCAATGTTTCGCGTGTCCGACCAGCCGGTGAGATTTCCGTCAGGAATGATTCCGCTGTTGGCAAACCCGCCCGTCCAGTTCGTCGTCACGATGTCGCCGCGACCCGCCACCGCGAAGACTGTGAGCGCCATCGTTGCAAGGATTCGTTTCATGGTTCGTGATTTCTCGTTGCGCGAGACGTTTCAGTTCGGATTGAACTTGAGCCGGTAGAACGAGGGCGACGGCGGACTCGTATCGGTGATGCTGAAGATGCCGTTGCCCGGCGCATTGGTGGTCACGATCAGCGTGGGTGAGGGAAAGCCCGTGTCCGTGTCACGTTGCACATCATACTTGAGCGTCGGAATGCCGGCGAAGATCACCGTCACCGAACTCGGACTGCCGGTGATGGATTGCGCGATTCCGCCGGCTGAAGAGTTGTCCACGGTAATCGTAATGTTCTTCGTGACCGTGCCGCCTTGCGTGTCTTTCAATCGGAATTGCAATGTGTCGCTGCTGTTGTTGGTCGGCTCATACAAAATCCCCGTGGCGTTCTCGCTGACGGTCGCGCCCTGCGTGCCGGTACTCACCAGTGCGTCGAAGCTCACGCTGTCGCCGCTGTCGGGGTCGCCCGCGCCCACGAGTAAGTCGGCTTTGGCGATGAACAAATTCGATCCCGCTAGGCGCGTGTAACTCTTGTCGCTGGCAGTGGGCGGATGGTTGACCGTCACGGCGAGCGACACCGTCGTGCCGACACAACCGCCTGCGTTGGTTTCGGTGACTGTGACGTTGCCGCTGTTCGCTGTTCCGAAATCCACCGTGATCGAATTGTTATTCGGTCCGGCGTTGCCCGCGGTGATCGCCGCGCCGCTCGGAACAGTCCACGCGTAGCTTGAACCCGAAGTCAGCGTCACCGAATAAGTCACGCCTGATTGATTCGATTGAACGAGGGCGGACCCGCTGATGGCCGAAGTCGCCGGCAATGGATTTACCGTGATGAGCACGGACGATTGCGCGGTGCAACCATTCGCATCGGTGACTGTCACGGTGTAAGTCGTGGTGCTGGTCGGCGACGCGGTC
>SCTL01000594.1 GCA_004297495.1 Verrucomicrobiota bacterium | reverse complement strand
ATTTTCAGCAACGCGATGTCGCTGCCGGGCCGATAAAGCAGAACCGCTGCGTTGTAGATTCGTCCGTCGGTCAGCTTTACTTGGACGCGCGACGCTCCTTCCACCACGTGAGAGTTCGTCAACAGATAGCCCTCTTCGTCAATAATGACGCCCGAGCCAATGTAGGAAGGTTCTTCGCGTCTTTGCGCGGGCAGCGGCGGCAAACCTCGGACCATCCGGTTTAGCTGCTCAAGTTGATCGGGCACGATTTCTTTGATGGTCGCGGTCGCAATGCTCACGACCGAGGGCAACGCTTGTTCGATCACGATAACTTTGGCGTCGCGCCGCACGTCCGCTTCTTCTGCCGCGCGCAAACAAGGCAACAAACCCGAAGTAAGAATGCCACCGAGCAGCGATGCGCCAATGATCCGCCAATTCAATCCGTTCCGTTTCAATTTCATTTCCATGAAACAGTCAAAACTCCAGTTTGATTCGTTCAAAAAATAATTTCCGGCGCGCGGCCCTCCGGGCCGCAGCACTCGCGACCGACGTGATGGGTACGGATTCAACCGCCGCTCCAAACGACCCGCTGCGGCCCGGAGGGCCGCGCGCCGGCTGCACACCCGTTCCAGCGGCTTGACTTTGGGCAAGCAACCGCGCAAAAGCAATGCGACAAGTGACCCCGCTCTCCGACAACTTCTACGCTCGCTGGCGCACGCGCCCCGGTGTGGGCTGGTCATTGCGCGAAGACGCGGCCACGCCGCCCGAGCGTCTGCTCCAGGCCGTCTGGCAACATCAACGCTTGCACCGCGAGCATTTGAAAACGTTGGACGGTCGGCCCGTGCGCGTGCTTCATCCGGGATTTTGCAGTCTGGAAGGCGGGCCGGATTTTCGCGGCGCGGTGATTCAAATCGGCGACGAGCCGCCGCGCTCCGGCGATGTGGAAGTGGATTTGCGTTCGAGCGGCTGGCGGGCGCACGGGCATGATCGCAATCCGAATTTCGGCAACGTGATCCTGCACGTCGTCTGGGACGGCGACGCAAAAACCGGCACGCCAACCACGCTCGCGCTGCGCGAAGTTCTGGATGCGCCGCTGGCGGAACTCAGCCTCTGGCTTGATCACGAACTGCCATCGCTACCGGAGAACCTGCGAGGCAAATGTTGCGCGCCGTTGCGCGAGTTGACGGACGAAGAGACGACGCTGTTGCTCCATGAAGCTGCGCACGTCCGGCTGCAATCCAAAGCGGCGCAACTTGCCAGTCGCGCCAGAGCGGCGGGCTGGGAGCAGGCGTTGTGGGAGGGATTGTTTCGCGGGCTGGGCTACAAACACAACGTTTGGCCGATGCAAAATCTGGCGGAGTCGCGCCCGCGCTGGCTGCGACGCGGCGATTCCGTGCTGCAACTGCAAGCGCGCCTGCTCGGTGTCAGCGGACTGCTGCCGGCGGAGCTGAATCGCCCGGCGGACGGCGATGGGCATTACTTGCGGCGCGTCTGGGACTGCTGGTGGCGCGAGCGCGATGAGTTTGCGGACTGTATTTTTCCTCGGGCCGCGTGGCATTTGCACGGCATCCGACCGGCGAATCATCCGCAACGCCGCGTGGCCGCCGCTGCGCACTGGCTGCTGGCGGGCGATTTGCCGGCGCGTTTGCAGAAATGGTGCGCGACGGAACGGAAGGATTTCCAACTCGCGGATTCATTGCTCGAAGTCTTGCAGGTGGAGCGCGACGAGTTCTGGTCGTGGCACTGGACGTTCCGTTCGACACGGCTCGCCAAGCCACAGCCGTTGCTGGGCGAAACGCGTGCGACCGATCTGGCCATCAACGTGATTCTGCCGTGGCTCTGGACGCGCGCGAAGGAAGGTCGCAACGACGACGTGCGACGCGAAGTGGAGCGACGCTACTTTGCGTGGCCGGCGGCGGAGGACAATTCCCTGTTGCGCCTCGCGCGACAGCGCTTGCTCGGCACGCGAAGGATCGCTTTCCGCAACGCCGCTTTGCAGCAGGGCTTGTTGCAAATTGTGCGCGATTTCTGCAATCACTCGAACGCGATTTGTGAGGAGTGCCGCTTCCCGGAATTGGTGCGCGCGTGGAAACCGGAGCGCGCCGGGCCGGCGGCGCGGTGATCAACCCACCTTGAGATTGTCGAAGGGCGTGTTGCTGAAGCCAGGCTCGCTCGGCTCGCCGGACTTCGGCTGATTGGGGCGGACAATGGCGACGGGTTGTTGCGATGCCGCAGGTTTCGGGCTGGCCGGTTTCGCTTCGTGTGCGGGGCCGCCTTCGACTTCAGCGTGATCGGCTTCCTCGTACGGATTCTTCGCGCGTTTGTTGCGCGGCAGCGGGCTGATCATCAGGTTGATGCCGCGTCCGATGAGCTTGGGTTTGAAATCGGGATGTCCCCACGGCTCGATTTCCTTGAGAAATTTCTCGATGACTTGAAAGCCGAATTCCGTGTGCGCCATTTCGCGGCCGCGGAATTTGAGGGCGATCTTGACCTTCATGTCTTCGCACAGGAACTCGACCGCGTGCTGCAACTTGACGCCGAGGTCATGCGGGTCAATGCGCGGGCTGAGCTGGATTTCCTTCACCTGCGAGGCGTGCTGGTGCTTCTTGGATTCCTTGTCCTTCTTGGCCTGCTCGTAACGGAACTTGCCGAAGTCCACGACGCGGCACACGGGCGGCGTGGCCGTGGGCGCGATCTCGACGAGGTCCACGCCGCTGACGCGGGCGAGGTTGAGCGCTTCGTTGAGCGGCATGACGCCGACCTGTTTGTTGTCCACGCCGATGACGCGGACTTCACGGGCACGGATTTTGCCGTTGATTCGGACGAACGAAGCGGAGGAGGAATTACGGGACGGAAACGGGCGATTCAATCAAGCCTCTTGGGTTGGAACCTGAAAACTGCGATGGCGCATCAACTGTGTGATATTCAACGCCGTCAAAATATCGCCAATCCCCTGCTGCGCAAGCAAAAAGTCGCGTCTCGATGGCGCGGGCTGAAGACGGGGGCTAGTAAGAATCGCGGGTAACATTCCTGTTTTGTGCTCAAACCACCGCGCTCAGGCGCGCCTGTCAGTGCTTCCCGCTTTTGCCGGCCTTCATCTGGTCGTGAATCCACGCGTAAGTTTTCTCCAGCCCGTCGCGCAAGCGCGTGTTCGGCTCCCAGTTGAAAACTTTTTTGATCAGCGTGTTGTCGCTGTTGCGACCGTTCACGCCCTTGGGCGCGGCCAGATTGTAATTCCGTTTCAGTTTGATGCCCGCGATGGCTTCCGCGATGTCCACGAGTTGATTGATCGTCACCATTTCGTTGCTGCCGATGTTCAGCGGTTCGACGAAATTGCTGTGCAGCAACATCTGCGTGCCCTTGAGGCAGTCGTCAATATACATGAAGCTCCGCGTCTGATTGCCTGTGCCCCAAATCTCGATCTCATGCTTCCCGGACAATTTCGCCGCGATGACTTTCCGGCAGATCGCCGCCGGCGCTTTCTCGCGACCGCCCTCCCACGTGCCGTGTGGACCATAGACGTTGTGATAACGAGCCACGCGCGTCGCGATGCCGAAATCCTCGCGGTAATGCCGGCACATGCGTTCGCTGAAAAGTTTTTCCCAACCGTAGCCGTCCTCGGGCATCGCGGGATAGGCGTCCGACTCCTTGAGCGCGGTCACGTTTTCATCCACCTGCTTCTCGGCGTTATAGACGCAGGCCGACGACGCGTAAAAAAACTTCTTCGCGCCGTGTTTGTGCGCGGCCATGAGCAGGTGCGTGTTGATGAGCACCGACAACATGCAGAGGCAGCGGTTGTTCTCGATGAAGCCCATGCCGCCCATGTCGGCGGCGAGGTTATAGACCTGCTCCGCGCCGGCGAGCGCCTGTTCGCACGCAGCCTTGTCCTGCAAATCGAGCTGCAAACTCTCCACGCCGGGGGAACGCTGATACCACTCGTCGAACGGCTTGATGTCCACCGCACGCAAATCGCGATGGCCCTGCCGCAACAAATCCGCGATGAGATGACCGCCGATGAAACCGCCCGCGCCGCAAACGACAATTTTTCCTGAATTCATGATGATACGACTTAGCTATGAGCCGCGAACAATACTCAAACGGAGGGAAAACTCAAATTGATTATTGCGGGGCTGGATGCGCCAGCGCAGCTAAATCTTTTCTTTCAAAATCTTCTTTTGAGAGATTCGCTGCATGTCCCGTGCATGCTTTTCTTTTTCGTGCTCGGTCACGTACTGGCTGGCAAATTTACGGAAACTAGGACGCATAAGATACCAAACGCATGCGATATTCAACACACTGATTGCCGAAACAATGGCGATGCCTCGGAGTGGAGTTTGAAACTCTTGATAAAGAACGACTGTGTTCCAAGCCACCGTAACAGTCCACCAAAGGCAGGCTGCAACTGTTAGCCAACGGTTGAACAGCTTGAGTTCAGCAAGACGGAAAGCGTGCCAGACGAACAGAATTGCAAGGAAGCCGCGCAGATAAACCCAGAGATCATTGTGAAATTGGCCCTCTGCCAGTTGGGACTTCAAAATGGCTATCAACCCGTTGCTTCGATTCACGAGAACCAGAAAGCTCCACGCGGCAATAAAGTAAATTGGCAGCGGTCGTTTCATTCAAGGCAATGCCCAGCTATTGGGGTTGGGTTTCCTCTCCATGTTCACGGAGTTTTTATACGCTTCCGTTCGCAGCGGGTCAATTCCTCTGGTGCTTCCATGCGTTGATGAAAGCCGACGGGCGAATTTCCAGCAAGCAAGTTCGTCGTCAGAAAAACCGCCCGGTCGGTCGCTGCCCTTAGCTCCGTCCGCAAGCGGCATCCTTGTAGAAACGTCCGCCCTCACCCTGGCCCTCTCCCATCCGATGGGAGAGGGAACAATTTCGACGCGCCCCGCTCCAGCGAGCGACACCGGTCATTTCACACGCCAGGTCATCACTGAGAGCGTCCAAGCCATCTCCCTCTCCCGTCGGACGGGAGAGGGCCGGGGTGAGGGTGGCGGCCTGCTACAAAGATACCCCGCCTACGGCGCTGGGTAGGGACGCGTTCCACCGCGTCCCATTCTTTCCGGCGGCAACGAGAGATTGGGGACGCGGTGGAACGCGTCCCTACCAAACCATAAGGTGCGCCCCGGATTTTCTTCATCGGTCTTTCGTGTGGTTCGTGTATTTCGTGGTTCAAAACAAATCCCGGTTGCGCGATGCGCACGGGCTTTCCAACATGCCGCATGGCCGAGTCGCTGGAAATAATCTGGAGTTCGCCGTGGGTAGTGCAGCACACGCAAACACTCGCGCGCAGTCTGCGGCATTGGACGGGGCGCGATCTGCTGCCGGGCGTGAGCGAGCCGGCGGTGCTGGCGCAAAAAGTTTTTGCCGCGCCGTTCGTGCTCGTGTCCCACGGCACGGAGGCGGACCCGGTTCTCAACTACGGCAATCGCGCGGCGCTGGAACTGTGGGAGATGTCGTGGGCGGAACTCACGCGCACGCCATCGCGCCTCACGGCGGAAGCGCCGAATCGCGAGGAGCGGGCGCGCCTGCTGGCGGCGGTGACGGCGCGCGGGTTCATTGACGATTATTCCGGCGTGCGGATTTCCAAATCAGGCCGGCGCTTTCGCATCGCCCGCGCGACGGTGTGGAATCTTCTCACTGAGGATGGAAAACCGTGCGGTCAGGCGGCGATGTTTGAGCGGTGGGAATTTGTTTGAACCACGGAACACACGAAACACACGAAAGAAACACCAAAGGGGAAGCGGCCAGTCTTATTTCCAGCCTTCCCAGCCCCAGCCACCGTTTAAGCCTGGCCCGTTGGCGACTCGTGAAATTCTTTTCGTCCAGGCTTTCGTGTGTTCCGTGTATTCCGTGGTTAATCCGTCTTCACGCACGGCGGATGATGAGGGCGACGCCCCAGCCGACCAGCACCATCGCGGAAAGGATGAGCCAGTTGTGCGCGCTGCCGTAGGTGTTCGAGTAGTGGTTGCTGATCATGATGAACACGACGGGGAAAATGATGAACGTGTTGTGCTTGGAGCGGGTCTTGGCGCGCGCGCCTTCGGCGGTGTTGGCGGGCTGGCCGGCTTTGAGCGCGGCGACCATGCGACGTTGCGCGGGCAGGATGCGCATCCAGACGTTCGCGGCCATGATGGTGCCGAACATCGCACCGAGTTGCATGTAAGCGCCGCGTCCGGGAAACGCCACGCACGCGAACAGTGCGAGCGCCACGACGAGGAGAAACGAAACGGCCACACCGACTTTGTCGTTCTTGAAAACTTTGCCCCACAACAGATCGTAAACCGCCCAGCCGAGCAGCAGCAGCACGAAGCTGACAATGAGATAATGGTTCGTCAGAAAATCGAGCGGCGAATTCAGCCACGCGGGCGCAGTGCAGCACGGGAGCAAAGATTTCCAGCGGTCGGCGGCGGTTTCCTCGAGACTGGTCAGCAATTTGCCGTGCCAGTAGAGAAATCCAAACAACACGATGCCGCTGAGCCAGGTGATGCCGGCTTCCCATTTGAACCAGTGCAGTGTGGCGGGCATGAGCTTGGGCACTTTTTGTTTTTCCACCGCGTAAAAGCCGCCGCTGTGGACCATCCAGACGAATTTCTTTTCGCCCTCGGCTTTGTCCGGTTCCTTGGCGAGTTCTTCGAAGCGGCCGTCGAGCCAGGTGAAATAGAAGGTCGCGCCGACCCACATGATGCCGGCGAAGACGTGCGTCCAACGAAGTGCGAGATCAATCCAGGCGTTGAGTTCGGGATTCATACGTGACGTAGGGACTGGTTTGGCTGTCCGACATGGATTCGAACCATGACAAAGTCCTCCAAAGGGACTTGTGCTACCATTACACCATCGGACACGCCGCACTTAGGGTAACTTTCCGCTCCGTGACCGCAACGAGAAATTTCCGAAGGCAAGGGGCATTTCAGAGTTGGGAACATTCAACATTCAACATTCAACGCTCAACGTCGAACCTCGGAAGCCAGTGTTCAAAGTTTCCCCTCACCGGGCGTTGAATGTTGAATGTTGAATGTTCCCCAAAAAAGAGACGGGCGGATCGTTGCCGATCCGCCCGTCGCGATTTTTTGTGGAGAATTACTCCGGCTGACGCGCTTCGTCGGCGGCGTCGAAGGCGTGTTGCAACGCCACGAGGTCTTCGCCGGGTTTCAATGCGTCGAGCACGGCCTGCTCGGCTTTGAGTTGTTCTTGCGAGTAGTTCGCGGCCTTGATCGAGAGACCGATGCGGCGGTCGCTCTTGTCAATCTTCACCACGCGCGCGGTCACATCCTGGCCGACCTTGAGCACGTTCTTGATCTTGTCCACGCGTTCCTCGCTGATCTGCGAGATGTGCACGAGGCCGTCAATTTCATGCTGGAGACCGACGAACGCGCCGAAGCTGGCGAGCTTGGTGACTTTGCCGGTGACGAGATCGCCAACCTTGTAGAGTTGATCAATGTTGTCCCACGGATCGCTGCCAAGCTGTTTGATGCCGAGCGCAATGCGCTGGTTCGGCTTGTCCACTTCGATGACTTGCGCTTCGACTTCGTCGCCTTTCTTGAAGACTTCGCTCGGGTGATTGATTTTGCGCGTCCAGGAAATGTCCGAGACGTGCACCATGCCGTCGAGGCCTTCTTCGAGTTCCACAAACGCGCCGTAGCTGGTGAGGTTGCGGACCTTGCCTTTGACGCGGGTGCCGACGGGGAAGCGTTGGTCCACCGTGTCCCACGGATTGGATTCGAGCTGGCGAATGCCGAGCGAAATTTTCTGCTCGTCGCGATTGATGCCGAGCACGACGGCTTCGATTTCCTGGTCGGGCTTGAGGACGTCGCTGGGTTTGGCCACGCGTTTGGTCCAGGAAAGCTCCGTGACGTGCACGAGACCTTCGACGCCGGGTTCGATTTCCACGAACGCGCCGTAGGGCATGAGATTGACGACCTTGCCCTTGATCTTGGTGCCGACCGGGAACTTGGCTTCGATGCTGTCCCATGGATTGGCCATCTTCTGCTTGAGGCCGAGGCTGACGCGTTCCTTTTCCTTGTTCACGTCGAGCACGACCACGTCGAGGTCCTGGCCGACCTTGAGCACTTCGGACGGATGGCCGATGCGGCCCCAGCTCATGTCGGTGATGTGGAGCAAGCCGTCAATGCCATCGAGATCAATGAACGCGCCGAAATCGGTGATGTTCTTGACCTTGCCCTTGCGAATGTCGCCGGGCGTGATTTCGCTGAGCAACTTGCCACGGCGTTCGGAGCGTTCCTGCTCGATGAGTTCGCGGCGCGAGAGCACGATGTTCTGCCGCTCCTGGTTGATTTTAACAACCTTGAACTCGTAAGTGTTGCCGACGTATTGCGCGAGATTCTTGGGCGTGATGACGTCAATCTGCGACGCGGGCAAAAACGCCTCGACGCCGATGTTGACGATGAGGCCGCCCTTGACCATGGACTTGACCTTGCCCTGGATGCGGCCGCCCTCGTTGCAAATGCTGAGGATGCGCTCCCAGTTCTGTTTGAATTCGGCCTTCTCCTTCGAGAGGATGACCATGCCTTCCTTGTCCTCGAGTTTTTCGATGAGGACGTTGACTTCATCGCCGACCTTGACGGCGGAGAGGTCTTCAAATTCATTGCCGGCGACGACGCCTTCGCTCTTGTAGCCGATGTCCACCAAGGCTTCCTTGGGACGGACTTCGATGATGATACCTTTGACGATTTCGCCTGCGGCAAAGCGGAAATTGCTCTGCTTCAGGGCTTCTTCCATGGTTAGCATACGGAACTTGCTTTCGGACTGCGGAGAATCGGAGGGCAAACGGACCCGGCGAAACTCCATTGCCTAACGGACCGGCGTTGCACGGCAACGGAGGTTTACCCCGAACTATCCGGGGCCAACACCGAATTGCTTCGGGGTTGAAAGTTAGGTTGATTGTTAACTTTCGTTTCTCAGCCTTAACGAGCATCCGCACACACGGCGCTCAGGCGGGCGCGAAAACTACGCGGAACAGGCCAAAACGCAAGGCTATTTTATTCCCAATCAGGTTGGGCGGAAACCGCCTTTGTTCAATCCCGCGCGAACGCTTCACGACTTTGCGCCGTGCAACGCTCCCGCTTTCACCTCCCAGCGCTGCAACTCGCGCCCCAGTTCGCGCGGCCAGTTCTCCTCGGTGCAGGTCATGAACACCTGACCGCTCGTCTCGCGGGCGCGTTCGAGCAACGGCAGCAAACCGGCGCGGCGTTTGGCGTCCAGTTCACCCATCACGTCGTCAATCAGCAGCACCGGCGCGCTGCCGTGGATGCCGGTGAGATATTCGGCCTGCGCCATCTTGAGCGCGATGGCGAGCGTGCGCTTCTGGCCTTCGCTCCCGAACTGCGCGGCGGATTTGTCGTTGAACGACAATTGCAAATCATCGCGATGCGGCCCAATCAGCGTGGCGCGGAAACGCCGCTCGCGATCCCGCACCTGCGCCAGCTCGACGGAGAAATCCGTTTTCACGCTCGGCTCGTAATTGATGCGTAATTCCTCCGCGTCATTCGAGATGCGGCGATACGCCAACCGGGCCAGCGGCGATAGTTTGGGAATCAATTCACGCCGATGCCGGATGAGTTCGTTGCCGAGTTTGACGAGTTGTTCGGAAAAACTTTCGAGCAATCGCGGATCAGGCGCGAACTGTTTGAGCAGCGCGTTGCGCGAACGCACGGCCTGCATGTAACGCTGGAGCAGCGGCAAATACCCGGGCTGCGTCTGCGTGAGCAACAGATCGAGAAAGCGCCGGCGCGTGCGGCCCGTGCCTTTGACGAGCTGCAAATCTTCCGTGCAGAACACCACCGTGCGCAGCGTGCCGAGAAAGTCGCCGAGCTTCTTCACCGCGCGACCATCGAGCGTCAGATTCCGCTCACGCGCAGACCAGAACATTTTGATTTCGCGCTCGCCCTGCCCGACGACTTTGCCGCCGACGAAGTAACCTTTCTGCCCGTGACGAATCATCTGCGCGCTGCCTACGCCGCGAAAGGAGCGCAGCGTAGCCATGAGATAAATCGCTTCGAGGATGTTGGTCTTGCCCTGCGCGTTGTCGCCCAAAAGCAGATGGAAGCCGGGCGCGAAGTCCGCGTTCAGCCGGGCGTAGTTCCGAAAGTCCCGCAACCGCAAGTGAGCGAGATGCACGCGGCAAGGATGCGCGGGCCATCAAGTCGTCGCGAGATTTTTCCAACGATGACGACACAGACGGAGAAGTTACAAACTTGCGTCCGATTTCAAGCGGCAATCCATTTGACTTCGCCGCCAACTCGCCGAGGATTTCGCCCATTATGGATTGGCTCACTCAACCGGAAATCTGGATCAGCTTGTTCACGCTGACGGTGCTCGAGATCATTCTCGGCATTGATAACATCGTTTTCATCTCCATCCTCGCCGGCAAACTGCCGCCCGAGCAACAAGGCAAGGCGCGGCAGACTGGCCTGAGTCTCGCGCTCGTCACGCGGGTGCTGTTGCTCTGCGGTCTGGCTTTCATGGTCAAACTCACCCAGCCGCTGTTTGAAATTCCGACGCTTGGCCTGCTCGATCATCCCCACGCAGTTTCGGGCCGCGACCTGATTTTGATTCTCGGCGGACTCTTTCTGCTCTGGAAAAGCACGAACGAAATCCATCACAAGCTCGAAGGCGAAGACGGCGAAGTCTCCAACCGCGTCGCGCCGAAATTTGTTGCCGTGGTCATTCAGATTCTGCTGCTCGACATCGTGTTCTCGCTGGATTCGGTGATCACCGCCGTCGGCATGGCACGTCATCTGGGCGTGATGATTGCCGCCGTCATCATCGCGCTCGTGTTCATGTTGTTCTTCGCGGGACGCATCAGCGACTTCATCCACAAGCATCCCTCGCTGAAAATGCTCGCGCTCAGTTTTCTGATGCTCATCGGCTGCGCGCTGGTGGCGGAAGGTTTCCACAAGGAAATTCCGAAAGGCTACATCTACTTTGCGATGGCGTTCTCCGTCGGCGTGGAAAGCCTGAACATCCGGATGCGTTCCAAGAAAAAACCCGCGCCGGTGGAATTGCATCAGCCCTACCGATGAACCCCGGCGTCATTCCGGTTTTAACAGGACTGTTTTTGACGCCCGCAACTCGCACGGTGGCCCGGCGTGATAACTCATCCGCCGCACAGTTCCGGAAACTGAAACCTCCGTATAGCTGACCGTCGCCGCGTCAACACGGTGCATGCAGGTGGAGAAAGGTCCGCGCTCCCGGCCGTGCGAGCGATGCAGCCGGCGCAGCCAGTCCACGCTCGCGAAAGTGATTTGCTTTCGCGCGCGACTGAAAGTCCGGCTCCGGACGCGCTGTGCCTCCGGTTCATCGAAGCCGGAGGAAATCCATTGCTGCGTTTCCCAGGCATGATCGCGCCGCACGAGTTTCTTCAAGTCCCACCGCCATTCAGCCACTTCACTCGTTGCCAAAAAAATCCCGATGAGCCGAAACGGATTGATGCGGCGCAGAAGAAGTTTTGCCAGCTCTGATTCAACTTCTTCCGGTGCGCGGGCGAAGCTCGCGGCTTTCACAACCTCGCCCCGGCTTACAGGATTTGTCTTAACCCGCGCGGAGATCGAATACCAATTGATGAGCGCCAGCGTCGCGCCGGATTCGTTCAGCGCGATCCAAGTTCCTCCGCCCCGTTCGGAAGGTTGGATGACTCTTCGTCCTTGGACGCGCAGCAATTTCGGAGGCAAGCCCGGCGCGCGCGTCAATTTCTCGTCCCGGTTCATGCCGAGCAGATAACCCTTCTGGCGGGCGATGAAACTCACCGTGCACATGCGTCAGTCCGCCGCCGGATACGTCGCCGCCAGCGCGTGATAATTCCGCCACACGCGAAACATCGGCCAAAGCTTCTCCGGTGAAACGCCCCGCGCGCGGTTCGCCGCGCCGATGGCAAACACCAAATCCCATTGCTGGAACAATGTGCGATACGCTGACCACAGGGAATTCTTCGCGTCGTAAATGCTTGTGGCCTCCGACGCCGCGCCGTTGAGTTCGATGATTTGAAAATTCTTTCCGGCGCGCAAATCGTCCTCGCTCGCGAAACGAATGTCGTAACGTCCGATGAAGAAGCCGTCGAGCTTTTGCGAGATTTCATCCATGCGCGCCTCCAGTGCTGGCGTGCAGAGCCTCATGCCGTCGCGAAAGATGCAGCCCTGCGCGTGGTTGCCGGCTTCGACCAGCTTGAGTTCCGCGCCGGCGGCCAGCACTTCGTCGCGCCGAGCCGCAAAGCGGCGCAGATAAATTTCAGCGATGATGGCGGCGCGCGGGTCGCGCTGAATCAACTCCGCCACCGTGCTGCGACCATCACCGGTGAGTTTCGGAAAAAGCTTTTCTGTGATCGCGAAAATGTGCCCGCGCGTTTCATGCGGGAAGCGGTAGTAAAAGATTCCAACTTCCAGCGGCCCGGGCGCGTAACGCTGGGCAATAAGCGGCGCGTTGGTCTGACGCAAATAACTCTCCGCCTGCGCGCGCGTGCGGATGAGCTTGATGCCCACGCCGCGCTGGCCGAGGTCGGGTTTGAGAATGAACGGAGCACCGAATGGCCCGAGCGACTGCATCCGTTCTTCGAACGTTTTGCCCGACACAAGTTGCGCCTCAGCCGTGAACTCGGGGCTGGTGCGCAAAAGTTCCCGGAGCATCGCGTGCTTCGATTCGCCCACCATGCCGCCGGAAAAAATTCCCGGGTTTGCCGCCGTCGGCGAAGTCAGCCCGCGATATTTGATCGCCAGCCAGAGACAGTAAATCGCCACGGGCGGGTAAAACATCCAGGCCGGCCAGAATTCCCACTGCGTCCAGCGCGCGAGCCGCGGGCGCAACCGCTGCCAGTCGAGTTTGGAAAACGCACGATGCAACAACTGCAAGAGGATCAACAACCCGATCGCCACGCCGAGTAGCATCAGGCCGCCGTGCTGGTATTGGTTCAGCCACGCTGTCAGGCGTTCACCGAAAGTTTGCGCGAGAAAAAGAATCGCCAGCGTCCAGACGAACGAAGCCGTGCCGGTCACCAACAAGAATCGCGGCAACGGCCAGCGGAGAAATCCGGCGGCGAGATAAGTTGGCAGCCGCGCGCCGGGAACCACGCGGCTGAAAATCAAAATCATCGTGCCGCGCTGCGCGAACCAGCGTTCGCTCTGTTCCACCTTCGCGGAAAATTTTCGCAGCGAGGAACGCTCGAACCAGCCGCGACCCGCCCAGCGCGCGAGCGCGTAGAGTCCGGCATCGCCCATCCAGATACCGAGGAAGCAGGCGAGAAACGCAGCGGGCCAGGAGATTTGTCCGGTCGCGAGCAACAAACCCGCACCCACCGCCGCCACGTCTTCGAGGATAAACGTGGCAAAGAAAAATCCCGCCGCCTTCGCGAAGGGCATCCATTCGGCGATGGCTTGCGGTGAGAGTGGCAGGGCTTCGGTCATCGGATTGGGAACGCTCAACATTCAACATTCAACACCCAATGCGCAACGCCGGCCCGCGCAGTCAGCCACTTCGATGTTCGGCGTTGAATGTTGAATGTTGAATGTTTCTTCATTCGGAAAAATCTTTCACGCCGCCTTCGCCATCTGCTCCTGATGCTTGATCGTGGACGGCGCGACGCCGAAGCCGGCCGGCAAGGGCACCCCCATCAATCCCGCCATGATGCCGATGAGCGCGTAATGATGCACCGCGTGCGCGACGGCATACATGATTTCGCGCCCGACCGTGGATGGCGATTCCTGCGAACCGCTCGCGGCGTAACTCGTTTTGCAGGTCACGAGCAGCGGACGGACGAGCACGCGGGCGTCGAGTTCTTCGTAGCCGCGCCGCAATTCCCGCGTGGCGTTGAGCGCGGCGAAGCGGTCGTTCTCGATCAACGTGCCGCGCTCGCGATGATCGTAATTCAAATCGCCCGCCTCCGACGATTCCAGCAGGCTGCGGAAATGGTCGAGGCAGTGGCGATAATGTCCTCCGACCGAGGCGTTGAAGGCCACAGGCAGTTTGCGCACGTAAGTTTCGTCGCTCATCTGCGCGAGCAGCGCCTCGCCTTGGTTCAACGTCTCGATGACGGCTTGAATGAGTTCCCTGGATTCGCAGTTATTGTTTTTCATGGCGGCAAAAATGGTCACAGCATTTGTCCGATGAGGGGAATTTGTCGGCGGTGAATGTAGGCCGTGAGCAGCGAACACGTCAACACAATCGCGGCCAGCGCGAAGAGCAATCCACCGTCGTCCTTCACCACGATGCCGAGTTTGGTGAGGTGACTGCCAATCGCGCCCGCCATCACGCCGGCGGCAAGCAATGCTCCCGCCCAAGTCGCGCGCGGAAAGAGCAGCAGGATCGCGGCGAATAATTCCGCCACGCCGCTCGCGTAACGTCCCCACGGTTCAAGGCCGACCTGGGTGAAGATGTAAATGGATTCGGGCGCGCCGGTGAACTTGAAGTAAAGCGTCTGCAATAAAATCACCGCCGCCACGACGCGGCAAATCCAACTCGTGACGAGCAATGGAGTGGAAAGCGGTTCCATTTTGCGCGGCGTAAAGACGCAGTCGCAGTCGCTGTCGGCAGGGTGCGTCACTCCGTGTGCCCCGCCATCATCGCCGGGTTCGGCCGCGGAGTTTTTTTCAGCCGATGAACTCGACGAAAGGAGCGCGGACGCCTCGTCCGCGTGTTTCAACTCCGGCGATTCGCGCGGACGAGGCGTCCGCGCTCCTGTTGCTGTCGGGTTCGGCGAAACAACCTGCCCGGATGGTCTAGCGATGGTTTTCATTTTCCCTTTTTCTCGACCAGTGTTGTCCAGTTGGTGCTGGCTTTGGCAAGGTTGCCCTTGGTGTCCTTGTTGAAATCGTCGCGCACGCCCTTGCTGTATTGCAGCAGGAGTTTGCCGTCCACGATTTGAAACGCCTCGACGTCAATCTCGACCAGCTTGCCGCGCGAAACTCCGTAAGCGCAATAGCCGCCGAACGCTGGCTCGTATTTCGCCGGGTCGGCCTTGAAAGCATCGCGGTGGTCCTTCGACGCAAAATAATAGAGCGCTCCGTTGTAGCGAAGGCCGAGTTCGGGTTTGCCTTTCACCGGCTTGCCGTCGGTGAAGAACGCCACGGGATCGTAGCCTTGAATCGCCAGGCCGGACTTGTCGAGATTCAACAGGATTTTGGTTTGGGCGAAGGCCGGCAACGCCAGCGCCAGGACCGCAAGTGATAGAAATAATTTCCGCATGATGCCCATTCGTCGCACGAGCAGCCCTGACCTTACAACAATTTTCCGCGCTCGCCTCGGTTCGATTCAACCCAGTTCAATACGGCGCGCTCGGCACGTAGCCGGGAATCCGATGCCGATGAATCCACAGCACTGTCACGCCGCACGCGAACGTCACCAGTGCCATGCCGAACAGCAGCCCGTGATCGCCTTGAATGGAATAGCCCAGCCAGGTCATGTGGCTCAAGATCGCCGCGGCCATCGCGCCGGTGGTGAGAATGCCGCCCGCCCAACGCAGCGCCGGCAGCAGCAGACCGATGGACGCGAGCAATTCCCAGATGCCTTGCACCCAGCGCATCCACGGCTCCGTGCCCATCTTGCTGAAAATATATTTGGACTCGGGCGCACCGGTGAACTTGAAGAACAACGTCTCGATCATGATGCCCGCTGCGATCAGCGCGCACACCCAAGTCACGATGTGTTCCCGCTTCGACAACGTGTCGGCGTCTTCGTAATCGCGTTTCATGGCGTCGGCCAGTTGCGCGGCGGACGGATTCCAGGCTTTGAAGTGTTCGAGTTTTTCGAGATGGCGGGCGTTGTTCATTTGACGGGGAGAGGTTGGCGGTGTTTGGATAAAAGTGGATCAACGATTCATTCGTGCAACGGCGAATCCGGCACGCCACGAAATTCCAGTTCCGCTTTCACGCTGGAGAATTGGTCCGGAGCCATGATCGTTTCGGTTGCGGCTTCGTTCGCCGGCGTCGTCACTTTGAGCGCGACGGCGAAAAGTATGTCGCCGGGAAACGTAGGCGTGATGGATTCGATTTGCGTGTTCATGCAGGGATGTCGGTTGTCGAAGTCGCAACCTTACGGAATTGTTGCGAACGCCGTCGCGCCGCGATTGTTCAGCCGGATGCGATAGATGCCGGTCTGCGCCGCGAGATAAAGCGTCTGCCGGTCGGCGTCGCCCCAGGCCATGTTGTGCGGATGCTCGGGACCGCGCAACGTGCCGAGGTGCTTGCCCGCCGGCGAAAAAATCCACAGCCCACCCGGCCCGCTGACGAAAACATTTCCCGCGCGATCAACCTTGATGCCGTCAATGGCGTCCTCCGCACCGGGCTGTGTAAGGTCGTAGAACAACTCGCCTTTGCCGAGCGTGGCGTCGGCGTTTACTGGGTAGCGGTTCACAACGGCCTTCTTTGTGTTCCAATCGCCGACGTAGAGGAACTTCTCGTCCGGCGAAAACGCCAGGCCGTTTGGTCCGGTGAAATCGGTGCTCACGAGTTGCACCTTGCCGTCCTTCACGGAATAAACGCCGAAGTGCGGCTGCTCGCGGCGTGGATCGTCAGCAAACTTCGGCAAACCAAACGGCGGGTCGGTGAAGAACAACGCGCCGTCGCTGCGATAGACAAGATCGTTCGGCGAGTTGAGCCGCTTGCCGTTGAATTTGTCCGCGAGCACGGTCGTGAGGCCGTTCTTCTCGATGCGCACCACGCGACGATTGCCGTGCTGACAGATCGTGAGCCGGCCTTGCTCGTCCGTCGTGAGTCCGTTCGAGCCGGGCTGGCGATATTCGCCGATGTTCTCGCCGGTGTAGCCGGACTTCGTGAGATAAACCGACACGTCGCCTTCGGGCGTCAGGCGATAAATCGTGTTGTTG
>SCTL01000593.1 GCA_004297495.1 Verrucomicrobiota bacterium | reverse complement strand
CTGACCAGAATCCTGCGTTGCCGCCGCCCACAGTTGTGGTTCCGGAGCAAACGGGTTTAAGCCAACTCTCCGCGCATCAATGGAAATCCGGCATCGCCGCGTGGCTGGGCTGGACGTTCGACGGGCTGGACATGCACCTCTACACGCTCGTCGCCGCGCCGTTCGTCGCGCAACTTCTCGGCGATCTCGCGACGACTGACCCGGCAGTCGGCAAATATGCATCCATCATTCAAGGCGCGTTCCTGCTCGGCTGGGCGCTGGGCGGCGGATTCTTTGGATTGATCGGCGACCGGCTCGGGCGTGCGCGGGCGCTGAGTCTCACGGTGCTGACCTACGCGGCGTTCACGGGCTTGTCGTTCTTTGCGCACACGTGGTGGCAACTGATGATTCTGCGTTTTCTCGCCGCGCTCGGCATTGGCGGCGAATGGGCGGTGGGCGCGTCGTTGCTTTCGGAAACGTGGCCGAAGCAATGGCGTCCGTGGATCGCCGCCGTGCTGCAAAGCGGTGTGAACATCGGGATTCTCGGCGCGGGCCTCGCAAATTTCCTCATGGCCGGTGCGCCGCCAAGATATTTGTTTCTCGTCGGCGTGCTGCCGGCGTTGCTGGTGTTTTGGATTCGCCGCGCCGTGCCCGAGCCCGACGAATGGCATGCGGCCAAAGCCAGCGCGAAGAATCACGAACCAAGCATCCGGGAATTGTTTCGCGGCGAATCGCGGCGCGTGACGGTGTGGGTGATGATCGTGTGCGGCATCTCGCTCACGGCGCATTGGGCGTTCATGTTCTGGCATCAACAACATCTGCGCAATTTGCCGGATGTGCTCGCGATGTCTTCGGAGGAGAAAAACAAACTCGCCAGCACGGCGATGTATCTGGTGATTGGCTCGTCCATTGCGGGAAACTTTTTCTCCGGCTGGATTGTGCGCTTCACCGGCTATCGCGCGGCGATTGCGTGGACGTTCTTCGTCTATTTCGGCGCGATGCTCGGGGCTTACATCGTGCCGCGTGATCACACGGCGTTGATGTACTGGTTTCCGCTGATCGGTTTTTGCCAGGGCGTGTTCGCGCTGTTCACGATGTATCTGCCGCCGTTGTTCCCGACCTTGCTGCGCACGACCGGCGCGGGCTTCTGCTACAACATCGGGCGCATCGCGGCGGCGTTCGGCACGGTGTTCTTCGGATTATTTTCGAAAGTAGGCGATCATCGCGCGGCTCTGCTTTACGCGGGGCTTTTGTTTCTGCCGGCGGGCTGCGTGGCGTTTCTGATGCCGCGGGCGAAGGATTGACAAAGTTTGAAATGACTCTGCTATTCCAGCTTGATTACTGAACCTTTCGGTAGTCCTTCGACTTCCTTTGTGAGTATCGCTTGAGGAGATTCTACCAAGCGGCCTATGTAATAGTCTTCACTGGCGACCTCTGTAATCCACGAATCTTTGCCACCACGTCCCAAGTATTTCGAAATATCCGCTCTCGCCAGTGGTGAAGAGTACTGTGATTGATTGGTTATTCCGTGGTCTAACGCCCAGAGCTGTTTCGCCGCGTCTAGCTGCCGAAGATTATTCACTATCAAACTTCTCTTGCTTGGTCCGCCGGTTGATGGGCCGGTTAGAATTACAGTCAAGATGAGAAACCCTACGACAAGGATGCCCAGTAACAGAACCGCCCAAGGAGTAAGCAAAAACGGACACTTCGTTCTAGCCTCATGTTCCGAGAGTCTCACACCTTCGTCCACTTGCCCGTCTTCGCGGATTTTTCCACGGCTTCGAGCACGCGCTGATTTTTCAGGCCGTCCTCGAAGGTCGGTTGCACGGACTTGCGATCCACGCAGGCGTTCACAAAATCGGCGACGGTGTGCACGAACGTATGTTCGTAGCCGATGATATGACCGGGCGGCCACCAGTGACCGAAGTAGGGATGCGTGCCGTTCGGTTGCGTGACGAGAATATCTTTGAAGCCCTGGCGGTCGGGCAGGTTCGTGTTGTCGAAAAACTTCAGCCGGTTCATGTCTTCGAAATCAAAATACAGCGAGCCTTTGCTGCCGTTGATTTCGACTGAGATGTGATTCTTCCGACCGAGCGCGAACCGTGTGGCTTCCAGATTCGCGAGCGCACCGTTCTCAAATCGGCCCATGAACATCGCGGCGTCGTCCACCGTGACTTTGCCCAGCTTGCGCGCGGCTTTCGCGCCGAGGCCCTGGCCTTTGCCGGCGTCATCGGGCAGGGGACGTTCGGTGATGAACGTGTGCATGAGACCGTTGACCTCGGTGAATTCGCCGACCAGATAGCGCGCGAGATCAATGATGTGCGCGTTGATGTCGCCGTGCGCGCCGCTGCCGCTGACGTTTTTTTGCAAGCGCCACACGAGCGGGAATTCAGGATCCACAATCCAATCCTGCGCGTAGCGGGCGTGGTAGTGAAAAATTTTACCGAGCGCGCCTTCCGCGATCATCTTCTTCGCCTGGGCGATGGCCGGGATGCGCCGGTAATTGTGACAGACCATGTGGACGACCTTGGATTTCTCGGCGGCGGCGAGCATGGCCTGACATTGCTTCACGTCCATCGCGAGCGGTTTTTCGCAGAGGATATTTTTCCCGGCCTTGGCGGCGGCGATGGCGATCTCGGCGTGACTATCGTTGGGCGTGTTGATGTCCACGATGTCAATGAGCGGGTTCTCGACCACCTCGCGCCAGTCGTGCGACGCGTTCTGCCACCCGAGTTGCGCGCGGGCGGTGTTGACGCCGTGGGCGTCGCGGCCGCAGATCGTGTGCATCTCGATGTGCGCTTTGAGCGGGAAGAAGTGCGCGACCTGCCGCCACGCGTTCGAGTGCGCCTTGCCCATGAAGCGGTATCCGATCATCCCGACGCGCAGTGTCTTTGCCATAGCCTTGTAAAGTTGGGGTTGAATTGAATTGCCGCGCCTTTATAGTGGCCGCGATTTTTCAAGTCAACGGGCGACTTGCCCGACGGGGCATTTCCGTTGGATAATCCAAATCACACATGCCATTCACCGCCGCAGAAATCGCCCAACACCTCCAAGGGGAAGTGGTCGGGAACGCCGCCACCCAACTAATGGGGTTCGCCCCCGCCGACCAAGCCAAACCCGGCGACCTAACGTTTGCGGAGAACGAAACTTATTTTGCCGCTGCAGAACAAAGCGCGGCCTCGGCAATCATCGTGGGCGGCGATTTCAAATCGGCGGGCAAGGCGCTGATTCGCGTGAAGAATCCACGCGTGGCGTTTGCCAAAGCGCTCACACTTTTTTTTCCTGAACCAAAATTTCCGGCGGGCATTCATCCCACGGCGACCGTTGCATCTGACGCACAAGTTGATCCCACGGCGCACGTCGGCCCGCATTGCGTCGTCGGCGCGCGCTCCAAGATCGGCGCGCGCACGGCGCTCACGGCGGGCGTTTGTGTGGCGGGCGATTGCAAGATCGGTGAGGACGTGGTGCTGTTTCCAAACGTGACGATTTACGCGCGGACGGAGATCGGCCATCGCGTTCGCGTTCATGCGGGAACGGTCATTGGCTCAGACGGTTTCGGTTATGTGTTCGATGACGGCGCGCATCGCAAAGTGCCGCAAGTCGGCAACGTCATCCTCGGCGATGACGTGGAGCTTGGCGCGAACGTGGCGATAGATCGCGGCGCGCTCGGCCCGACCGTGATCGGCAAGGGCACGAAGATAGACAACCTCGTGCAGATCGCGCACAACGTCCGCATCGGGGAAAACTGCCTCATCATCTCGCAAGTCGGCATCGCTGGCAGCACGAAAATCGGGAGCTACTCTATTCTCGCCGGACAGGCTGGTCTCGCGGGCCATCTCAAACTCGGCAACAAAGTGACCGTGGCCGCGCAGGCCGGCGTGATGAACGATATTCCCGACGGCGAAACGTGGCTTGGTTCACCCGCGCAGCCGGACCGGGAAATGAAGCGGCAGTTCGTTGCCATGCGGCGATTGCCGGAATTGGTGAAGCGCGTGAACGAACTCGAACGCAAGCTCGGCCGGGATTCTGTTTCGTAGCGGCATCTCGGCAGAGCGCCGCCATTGTTCAACTGGAGACGGAGAAATGCGGCGCTCTGCCGAGACGCCGCTACGATGCCGGGCTTCCTGCAACCGTCTCGGTGGTTCGGAACTTGTCCCTGCCTCACAATCCCATCTTTGCCAGTTCATCCTGCAACGCGAGTTGGAAATCCTGCACGTCGGCTTGCGTCGGTTTGTATCCCTGAACTTTCGGTACGACCCCGAGCCGGCCTGTTTGGTCCAGATACCAGTCCGCCTCTTGTCCATCGCTGAAGGTGACTTTGCCGCTGACGAGCGCGCCCGGACGAGTGACTTTGTCCACGCCCACCGAAACGCCGCCAGGCATCGCTCCCGCGACCTCGGCGGGTTGGCCGACGCGAAGAGGATTGGCCGCCGCATCCGGAGCGGCTGCCGTTGGTTGCTTGGGCGCAGCCGGCGCGGTCAAAGTCGGTGAAGGCTTCGGCGGCTCGGCGTCTTTGGGTGTGAGTTTCAAATCATCCATCAGGAAACGCACCTCCATGTAGGTGAGCTTGGCGCCCAATTCCTTTTCCAGGCGGGTTTGAATTTCCGAAACCTTCGCGCCCTGGGCGATCCATTCACTGACTTTTTTCTTTTGTGCGTCGTCGAGATTCATGCGGCGGACATATTGCGGTGCGGCGGGCGGTTGGAAAACAAAAACTTCCATTCGCCCTCGACAAGAAACGGCCAACATTAGCCAAAATCTGCGTGGATGCTCCTGGAATTAGGCATCATTCTCATCGTGTAATTGCAATCAGCGTCAAAGGGGACTGTGTGATGGGCAATTAACTCGCGATCCGACCAGGGGAATCAGGGTGTTGGATCGCGATGCGACGTTAATCCGCCGGTGGCTGGTCCTGCCTGGGCATAACTCTCGACTTCAACTCAAGGAGTGCTCACGTCCAGGATCCATCGCGCGCGGTTGAATTCAACCGGGAATCCGTCATCCTTTCGGTGCATGACGGAAAAATCTCTCAACCTGCACGAGTTTCATCACTCGCTCGGCGCGCGCTTCGCGGAACTCAACGGCGCGGAAATCGTGGCGGACTACGGCGACTGGCTGGCGGAACACCGGGCGCTGCGCGAGAGCGCAGGTGTGCTCGATTTGAGTTTTCGGGGGCGACTCTGTGTCATCGGAGCGGATCGTGTGCGATTTCTCCACGGTCAAGTTACGAACGACGTGAAGAAGCTCCGCGCTGGTGAAGGCTGCTACGCCGTACTTGTCACCGCGAAGGGAAAAATGGAAAGCGACTTGAACCTCTTCGCGCTCGCGGATGAACTGTTGCTCGATTTCGAGCCGGGATTGACCGCGAAGATTTCCGCGCGGCTGGAGAAATACATCGTGGCTGACGATGTGCAGATCGTGGACGCCTCGCCGCATTACGGATTGCTCAGCGTGCAAGGGCCGAAAGCGGGTGACGTTGTTCGCGCACTGGGATTGTTTGCGGAATTACCGGCAAAACCCTTTGCCACGCAGAAAATCTCCGACCCCACGCTGGGCGAGATTTACCTGATGAACCACGCGCTATTGGACGGGAGAGCCTTTGGAGTGCGGTGGCAAGCGCAGCGCGACACCGCTATCGACAGCCAAACCTCGGGTGAATCCAAAGCGCCGTCGTCGCTGCGCTCTGCCGGCGCAGTCCAAACCGGCTTCGATCTGTTCGTGCCCACAAACTCTCTCGACGCGGTGGCGGACAAAGTGATCGCGGCGGCGAAATCGCTCGGCGGGCGCGCGTGCGGTTGGACGGCGTTCGAGACGGCGCGCATCGAGGCGGGCATTCCGCGCTTCGGCGCGG
>SCTL01000592.1 GCA_004297495.1 Verrucomicrobiota bacterium | reverse complement strand
TCTTCATCGGCAGGAGATAGTCGGCCCAGAATGCCTGCACGTTTGTGCCGCACCAACTGACATGCGCCCCGTCGCGATTGTCTGGGAAATAATCCCGATTGTCGCCACCGTGAGCGGTGACGGCGATACCCCATTGCCGCAGGTTGCTCGTGCAGGTGGTGCGTTCGGCTTGCGCCTTGGCTTTGGACATGGCGGGCAGCAGCATCGCGGCGAGGATGGCAATGATGGCGATGACGACCAGCAGTTCAATCAAGGTGAACGCGACCCGGGAAGTAACGTGACGCGAGTCTGTGCCGGCGGCACGATCAGAGGCCGAAACTGGAAGCTGCCCCCTGAAACTCATGTGAATCGAATAATCCCAGACCAGCCGGAGGTCAATGACCAAGTTCGACTTGGCCTTGGTTCTTCAGGGACAGGCGTTGGACACGACGCGGTAAAATCGTTTCGTGGTCGTAGTCGAGCCGTAGTCAATCACGTCATACGGCGTCAGCGGCAGGCTGGCAATATTCGTGAGGGTTGACCATTGGACGGGCGGCGTCAGGCTGTTCGCATATTCGACACGGTAAGTGTCGCCGACGCGTCCCTTAATGGTCACCACGGCATAGAGGTGCAGATCCATGAAACTGAAGCCGAGCCGGGCGGAGGCTTGAAGGATTCGATCCGCCGAAGCCGGTACCAAAATGGTATAAACACCCGCCAGATCGGAAGTCGCGTTGGAAATGGTGAGCGTGCTGTTGGTCGCGCCCGCAATGTTGGTTCCGTTGAACTGCCATTGGATTTGAACCGCGTTAGTTGTCACCGCCGTGAACGTGACATTCGAGCCGCAGGTGATGAGCTGGTCTGTGGGGCCTGTCACCAAACCCACCGCGCACATGCCGGCGCTGTCGGCCGAGTAGATGGAAGCGATCTCGCTTGGCGTCAGCGCGCGCTTGAAAATCGCGACCTCATCAATCAAACCATCGAACGATTCCAGTACGGGAAAACCTATGTGCGGAGGTTGGGCACCGATGGCGTGAGTCGCGCCCGCGAAACGAATGTTGCCTGTCTTGGCCTGGGAGCCAATCTCAACGCCATCCCGGTAAAGCCGTTTCGTCGTGCCATCGTAGGTCGCTACAATTAAGTGCCAGTTACCGTCGGTGTAATCACCCGCGTTGACCGGCACGTCCAATTCTTCGTACGTCCCGCCGGCACTGAGTCCGAAAGACAGCACCGTGCCGCTTTCCTGAAATGAAAGCAGCCAATCCGGAACGCTGAGCGGTGGCTCTTGTCGAATAATCTCGTAGTAACCATTCGCAGTGATGTTCGCCGGTTTCACCCAAGCCACGAACGAAGCTGAGTTGAATGCGCTCAAGTTGATGCGGGGCAGTGACACCCAATCATCAACTCCATCGAAGCTGAAAGCCTGCCCGACCTTGCCGGACGCAAAGGTGGTGCCGTTCGTCAACGTGCCGTTGTTCGTGTTCCAAACATCCTTGGCGTTCCCGTTTCCGGGCCACCACGCCACCAAGCCAGCGGGAGGTAGAACACACTGGGCGGAAAGTTTGGGTTCGGCGGCAAGCAAGCCGAGGAGCGTGATTGCGGCCAACGTGAGACTGCGCGCAGCGAAACTTGAGTTCATGTGATGCTCCTGGTTGTGAATCCCGAATTATTCTGATTCAACTTAGCCGACTTTAGAAACACGCCGCCGACGGGTCAACCGTCAATTCCGCACAACCAAACTGGCGCTCGCCGCATCAAATTGTTGGGCAAGCGCGAGGTTTCTGTGTATTCAATGCGCCGTCATTCAAGAATGAACATTGCCTGAGCAGCCAAACGTATCCCGCGACACTCTGAAGATGGACGGCATCCAACTCTCAATCTGTATCGCCACTCTCAACCGCGCCGCATTCATCGGTGAAACGCTGGAGAGCATTGTTACTCAATTGACTGACGAGGTGGAAATCGTAGTCGTGGATGGCGCATCTACGGATCAGACGGGCGAAATAGTGAAAAGTTTTGCCGCGCGCTTCCCACGGCTGCGCTACTTGCGCTTGGAACAAAAGGGCGGCGTTGATCAGGACTATTGCAAAACTGTGGACATGGCCCGGGGCGAATACTGCTGGTTGTTTCCCGATGATGATCTGCTCAAGCCCGGTGCAGTGGCGGCGGTGTTGGCTGCCACTCGGAAAAATTACAGCCTGATTGTCGTCAACGCCGAAGTGCGGTCTGTGGACCTGTCGGCGTGTTTGCAGCCCAGCCGGGTCAGGTTTACCGAAGACAGGATATATGCGACCGAAGCGCCGGCGCGCAATCAATTGCTCGCTGACGTGGGTAATTATCTTTCGTTCATCGGTGGCGTGGTTATTCGCCGGGACATTTGGAATCAACGGGAAAAGGAAAGATACCTTGGCACTGTCTTCATTCACCTCGGAGTGTTGTTCCAATCCCCGCTGCCGGGCAACGCTTTGGCGATCGCCCACCCTTGGATCACCATTCGCTACGGCAACGCG
>SCTL01000591.1 GCA_004297495.1 Verrucomicrobiota bacterium | reverse complement strand
ATTACGAACGTGAGTTTCCCGGCTATGGTTTCGCCGAGCACAAAGGCTACGGCACTCCGCAGCATCTCGCCGCCATTGCGGAACTCGGCCCGTGCCCGATCCATCGCCGCAGCTTTGCGCCGCTGAAGCCGGCGCAGGCGCAATTGCTGTAGTCATCTCTCTGAGTTCTCAGCCGGACCGACGCGCATTAGCCTGACGCCGGTTTGGCTGATTTCTTTCTCGTTCGTAGGACAAGGTTTGATTCGACAAGGACAACCCGTGATTAGCCGCTCCAAATGAATCCAGTAAGGTTTCCGCATGACGCGTGGCGGTCTGGAGGCGAAAAGTCTGAGGCAATAGGGGGACTCAAAATGCAATGACAGGTTCCGGGTCGCTCGCAGAGCGGTGAAGTCACCCGCGCAAGCGCCGGGGGAAGGCTGAATTGTTTGCCCGCCCCGAAGCCATCCGAAGAGACGAGTCTTAAAACATGAACGGGAAAAATGCCATCACTGGCAACGGGCGTCGGCTGGCACTCAAAGTCAGCTTGTTGTACGCCGGCGTGGCGGCGTTGTGGATTCTTCTTTCCGATTACTGCCTGGGGAAACTGGTTTCAGACACCGTCATCCTGCAGAGACTGGCCATCTTCAAGGGCTGGACCTTTGTCGCCGTCACTGCGGTTTGTCTTTATTGGACGCTGCATCGGGAGTTGAAGCGCCGGGAACAAGAAGCCGCAGCGCGACGGGAGGCGGAGCAGGCGCTTCTTCACGAGCGCGCGCTGTTGCGCACGTTGCTCGATTCCATTCCCGACCTGATTTTTTTCAAAGACAAAAACTCAATCTTTCTCGGCTGCAACAAGGCGTTCGAGGATTTCTGCGGTCTGTCTCAGAGTGAAATCGTGGGCCGGAACAATCTGGAACATGTCACTCCTGAAATGCGCGCGACGTTCCGGCGGCAGGATCAGCAAACCCTGTCCTCCGGCGCTCCGCTCCGCGTCGAAGAATGGATTCCTTCCGGCAATGGCGGAGGCGGCCAGTTCGAGACGGTGAAAACGGCCTTCCGCGGCCCGGATGGCGAAGTGCTCGGACTCATCGCCATCAGCCGCGATATCACCGAGCGCAAGCAGATGGAAGCGTCCTTGCGATCCGAACGCGACTTCTCGGCCCGAATCATCCGGGAAGCGCCGGCGATCATCGGCGGCATCGCTCCCGACGGCACGATTGCGTTCATCAATCCGAGCGGAGAGGCAATTACGGGTTATGGCAGTTCGGAGATTGTCGGAAAGAATTGGTGGCGGCTCTTCTATCCCGGCCATGAATACCGACAAGTCGAACAGCTCCTCCGCGATTTCGAACGGGGCGACGTGAAGGATTACGAGATGGTCCTGACCACCCGCGGCGGCAGGAAGCGCACCATCTCCTGGAACTCGATCAACCGGCGCGATGACAACGGGAAGCTCGTGGAGATCGTCGGCTTTGGCAACGACGTCACCGAACGCAAGCAGGTGGAGGAACAATTGAGACAGATGTCGGAGCGACTCATGTTGGCCACCAGCGCCGCCGGGGTTGGCATTTGGGACTGGGATGTGACCAATGACCTGTTGGTGTGGGATGATCGCATGTGCTGGTTGTACGGTTTCAACCCGGATCGCTTTCCCGGAGCGTACAAAGCCTGGCGCGAGTGTGTGCATCCAGATGACCGCGCCCGCGCCGAAGAGGCCGTGCAACGCGCACTCCGCTGCGAAAGCGATTTCAACACTGAGTTTCGCGTGGTCCTGGCCAACGGGTCCATCCGTCACATCAAAGCCACCGGCGTGGTGCAGCGCAACGCGGCAGGCGGGACAGTGCGGATGGTGGGCACGAATTGGGAGATCACCGAAATCAAGCGCGCGGAGGAACAATTGCGGAAACATTCCCGGGCGGTCGAGCAAAGCCCGGCGTCCATTGTCATCACGGATCGGAACGGGAACATCGAGTACGTCAACCCCAAGTTCACCGAGATCACGGGCTATGCCCTGGACGAGGTGCGCGGGAAAAATCCCCGCCTGCTCAAGTCCGGCGAAACTTCACCGGAGGAATACCGCCGCTTGTGGCAGACCATCAGCGCGGGCCGGGAATGGCGCGGCGAGTTTCACAATCGGAAAAAGAACGGCGAACAGTTTTGGGAATTCGCCTCCATCTCGCCGATCGTGGATGAAGGCGGCAACATCACGCACTTTCTTGCCGTCAAGGAAGACATCACGGCGCGCAAACGAGCGGAGGCCGAACGCAGGCTGCTGGAAGACCACTTGCGCCAGACGCAGAAAATGGAGGCGTTCGGTCAACTCGCTGGAGGCGTGGCCCACGACTTCAACAACATCCTCGCGGCCACGCTCATTCATCTGGGTTTGATGAAGGAGCGGCGCAACCTGGATGCCGAAACCCTTGAATCCATCCATGAACTTGAAAGCCATGCCCAGCGCGCCGCGAGTCTGACGCGACAGTTGCTGCTGTTTGGTCGCCGCTCCGTGATGCAGGTGCGTCCGCTCGATCTGAACGAAGCCGTCGAGAACCTGCTCAAGATGTTGCGCCGCCTCATCGGCGAACACATCACGCTCGAATGGCAGGGGCGGTCCGTTTTGCCGCGCGTTCTGGCTGATGCTGGCATGATTGAACAGATAGTCGTGAATCTTGTGGTCAACGCCCGCGACGCCATGCCCAAAGGCGGCATCGTCACCATCGCCACGAGCCTCGCGGAGGTTGACGCCGCCCAAGCCCAAGCCGAGCCGCACGCGCGTCCCGGGCAATTCGCGTGCCTTACCGTTTCCGATACCGGCTGCGGCATGGATGAAACCGTGTTGCGCCGAATTTTTGAACCGTTCTTCACTACCAAGGACACCGGCAAAGGCACCGGCCTCGGACTCGCCACGGTTTACGGCATCGTCAATCAACACCAGGGCTGGATCGCCGTCGAAAGCACCGTGGACAAAGGCAGCGTGTTCCGGATTTTCCTGCCCGCACTGAATGGCAGCCACACAGACACTCAAACCAACGC
>SCTL01000590.1 GCA_004297495.1 Verrucomicrobiota bacterium | reverse complement strand
CACCAGCCGAACCCGCCTCGAACGTCGCCGCCAGAAGCTCTTACGCTCGCTGCCCCCGCCCGAGACCATCCTCCGTGGCAGCGTCTTCGTCCGCCGCCGTCGCTGCGGCGGCGCCACTTGTTGGTGTGCCAAGGCCAGGGAGGGGCATGCCACCGCCTACATCTCCACTACGTTCGCGGATGGACATACTGAGCAGATCAGTCTGCCCGCGGAACTTGTCCCCGAGGCGCGCCGCTGGGTAGCGGTCTATCGTCGCTGGTTGCGCGACGTCGAGCGCATCTGCGCCATCAATCGGGAGCTCTTCCGAAAACGCTGGGTGAAATAACGGCCATAAGCGCTGACTGATGACTGAAGCCGAAGCGACGCGGTTGTATTTATCGGGGCTTCAGCCCACTCTTCTCGTTTTGCTCGATTACGACAAGCGCATCCATGAGCAGCAGGTCAGGATCAGCGATCTGGAAAGGCAGCTTGTCCTGGCCAAAAAGCATCCCTCCACGCCTTCAGGCATGCAGGCGGCTTTCACCAAAGCCAATCGCGCGGCCACGACGAAGCCCAAGAAGAAAAAGCGCAAGCGCCGCGGCGTCCATCGCCCGATCCCTGACAAAGTGGACCAGACCAAAGAACATACGCTGACCTGTTGCCCCGCTTGTAGCAATCCATTGCCGCCGTCCAGTGAAACGCGGGAGCGTTTTACCGAGGAGCTTCCTGTTGTTGAACCTCTCGTCATCAAGCACATCATCCACCGCTATTGGTGCCGGGCATGCGAGAAGATCGTGGAAGCTCCCGTAGTCGATGCCCTGCCGAAATCCAATATCGGCTTGCGCACCGTCGTTTACAGCGCCTGGTTACATTACCTCCTGGGCGTCAGCTTCGACAAAATCATCCAGCTCTTGAATCTCTCGGCTCATTTCAAGATTTCCACGGGAGGATTATTCGGCGCCTGGCATCACTTGGCGCGGATGCTGACTCCGATCTATGAGCAAATAGGCCGCGACGCCAGGGCCAGCGCTGTCTTGCACGCCGACGAAACAGGTTGGCGGGTCAGTGGCTGCACGCACTGGCTGTGGTGTTTTACCAACAAGATTCTGGCCTACTACCTCATTGACCGCCGGCGGGGATCAACCGTGCTGCTCAAGGTCCTGGGCGAATATTTTGCCGGCGTCTTGGTCACCGATTTCTTGGGGGCCTATGGCATGATCCGCGCCTTGGCCAAGCAGAAATGTTTGGTCCACTTGCTGCGGGAAATTATTCGGGTCAATCTGTTTGATCATTCCCCGGAATGGAAAGCCTTCCGCAATCAGCTCAAGCGGTTGGTGCTTGATGCTCTGCGCCTTGGACGACATCGAACTGAGCTTGATCCGGCTTGTTTCGAACGAAGAAAGGCGCTGTTGCGGGAGCGCCTGGCAGATCTTTACGGCAGATCCTATTCCAACAAGAATGCGAATAGACTGCGCAAGCGTCTGGAACGGCACCGAAACGAAATCTTCACCTTCCTTGACTACCCTGAGGTGACGGCCGATAACAACCACGTTGAACGCCAGATCAGGCCGGCCGTCGTGTCCAGAAAAACGTCCTACGGTAACCGCTCCAAGGAAGGCGCGGATGTTCAGGCGATGCTGCTGTCTATTTTTCGCACCCTTGAGTTGCGCGGCTACGATCCGGTCACTGCGATCTTGTTCTTGGTCCAGGAGCATCTGCGCACAGGCAAGCCGATGACTTTGCCGTCGCCGATTCCGTCGGTGTCAGTCGTGGAACTTCCTCAATTCGCTGCACCCTCAGTATAACCGTAAAGCTCCTCGCCGCAGGCGAGGAGCCTGGCGGCCCCCGCGGGGCCGCCATTCCTTTGGGGGCGATCGCCGTTCAGCTCGGCGGAACTTCAGGTGGGCGCGCTGTTACAAAAATCCGGAGACCAACCAAGCGCG
>SCTL01000589.1 GCA_004297495.1 Verrucomicrobiota bacterium | reverse complement strand
GATGAACGAGGGCGCCGTGCGCAATCTGGAAAACCAGTGGCACAAGGTTTACATCGGCTGGCACGCCATCCTCGGTCAGCTCAAAGTGCAACAACAGTCCGCCGAGCCGAAGGGCTTCTTTGGCGGTGGAAAAAAGAAATAATTTTCACGGGAGATAACAGAGATAGCGGAGAACGAATCTCCGTTTCTTCCATTCGCTCCAGTTCAATTCATCCGCGCCGCTGCACCAGCGCGCGAAAGCTTTGACCCAGATTCTGCGGGTGCGTCAGTGATTGAAACTGTCGCCGGCCGGCTTCACTCAACCGATCAGTCCCGCCAGTCTGATGCCATAATCGCGCGGCGAGCTTCGTCAGGAATCGCCCTTGAACTTCAAAACTCTCCGTCGTCAATCCCGCCGCTTCGCCTGCCGATTGAATCGCCGAGAAATTCACGTGCGCCGTGATGTCTTGTTTCCCCGGATCGGCCAGCACGTCGGGCACAAGCCGGTGCTGACGATACGACCGCAGAGTTCCCTCGCGCCGCTCGGGCCGCAATAATTCCTCCGTCGTGAAACCGTAATCAAACGTGAGCAGCCAACCGGATGCGATGGACCGCGCCGCTTCGCTCCACCATTGTTCCGCCGCTGGTGAAATTTCCACCACGTATCCATCGGGCAGCACTGACAACAATTCTTCCGGCAACGCCGCGAGCCAGGATCGTTCGACCAGCGAATTCTCGGCGACTTGATTCAGTCTCTGCCAGACAAACCGGTTCTCACTTAGGCCCACGCCCCATTCAAACCACGCCCGCTTCGTTGCGTCCCAGCCGAGCCGGTGGACGGGCATGGCGTCGAGCAATTCGTTTGCGAAGATGATTTGACCGCCAGCCGCATCATGGCGAGCCAGCGCGCTCAGATCACTCAGCCAGCGGACTTTCGTCCCGAATGACTCCAAAGTTTTTGTCTGCCATGCTCTGCGTCGAGGCGAAGGTTCGATGATGCAGTATTCAACCCGTTCAAACAACGCGGGCCGGTGTTCGCGCAACCAGCCAAGAATGTCCCACGCCAGTTTTCCATCATGCGCTCCAGCCTCGACAATCGGCAATCGGCAATCGGCAATCGGCAAATTCCCAAACCATTCCGCAAACTGAAACGCCAGCAACTGCCCGAACAGCCCGCCTACGCTCACGCTCGTGTAGAAATCCCCGCCCCACCCCACCGTGTCCGCTTCCTTTTCATAAAATCCATATTCAGGACAATACAGGGCCAGTTCCATGAAGCGGGCAAAGGAAAGGGGGCCGGCCCTCAAAATTTCCGTTAAAATTTTCTCGCCGAGCGTGTTCAATTCGTAAATCGTTCTCGTGTGGTGCGGATTTAGCTGATACTCGCGCGGATTGCAAAGCACTTATGGCCAAAATTGACGCCTTCTTCAATTTGATGTTCGAGCAGAAAGCCTCGGACCTGCACATGTCGTCCGGCAACAACCCGATGCTTCGCATCAATGGCGAGTTGCAGCGGGTGGAGCACGCCCCACTCGAAAACGACGATCTCAAGAAAATGCTCTACGAGATCGCGCCGGAGTACAAGATCAAGGTCTTTGAAGAAACTGGCGACGTGGACTTCGGCTACGAGATTCCCGGCATCTCCCGTTTCCGCGCGAATTTCTTCCAGCAGAAGAAC
>SCTL01000588.1 GCA_004297495.1 Verrucomicrobiota bacterium | reverse complement strand
CGCCGTCCAGTCCAGTTCCTGCGGCAGCAACTCATTCCAAAAGCCCAGCGCCGGATCGAGAGCGAAATTCATGGCGGCGCGTTTCTGCGTGGCGCTGATGCGCAAGCGGCGCGCGCCCGCCCAGAAACTGTTTAGGCCCTGCATTTCCAACTGCCCGATGCCGGCCAGCGGGATGGGCTCATCGAGCCGGTTCGTCCACTGCGCGGAGAATTGGAGGTTCGTGGCGCGGGCGAAGAGCGAGTGGATTTTTTCCGCGCTGGCCTGCATCGCCGCCGCCACGCGTTCGGGTGCGCCGGGCAGCGAGTCGGAATGAAATTCCACCTTCAAATTGTCCAGGCCGGCCCACGGCGTGGTGACGTGGCCGAGGTTCAGCGTGGCGTCGGAGTGCGGCAGGCGGTTGGTGCTGCCGGCGGTGAGGTGCGCGGTCAATTGCGCGTCGGTGAGGCGTCCCCACGGCGTGGTGGCCTCGGGCGCTTGCAGGGAAAGCCAGGCCGTGAAGCTTTGCGGATCGAGCGCGTCGCCATCCACGCGCAGGCGGAATTCCGGCGGCGCGGCGAAGGAAATTTTTTCAAGCGTTTCGGTAAAATGTTTCAGCCGGGCGGAGATCGTGCCGGGCTGCGGGGCCTGGCGCTGTTTGAGCAACGGCCAGTCGCGCAGGGCGGAGGCGTGGGCAAGGTTGGCGGTGGCGTGAAACTTCGCGCCGGCAAATTGCGCGTCCAGATTGTCCACCACGCAGCGGTCGTCTTTGAGCAGGCGCAATCGGGCTTCAATGTTTTTGACGCTCAAGGTCTGGCCGGGCGCATTCGTTTCGCCCGGGGTCCAGTCGAACTGGCCGTCGTGAATGCCGATGGACTTCACGAAAATGTGACCGCGCAGCAGCGAGTTGAGACTGAGTTGGAGCTGCGCCTCGTGCGCGGTGAACGACGTCGCCGTGTCCTGTTGCGCCATGCCGATGCGCACTTCATCCGCGACCAACCCGCGATACCAGCGCAGCCGCAGCCGCGTGAATTCGAGGTCCACGCCGCGCGAATGCAACTGGTCGAGGAGCGGACGCCGGACGAATCCCGGCACGCCATGCTGGTTGAGGTAGATGAAAATCGCCAGCAGGGTCAGCAACGTCAGCAACACCGTGATGCGAAAACGGCGAAGCCAGCGGCGCGCTTTCTGCCAGAACGGACTGTGAAACTGGAAGGGCATCTCAAGGCTGCTTCTCCGGCAGGGCCAGAAAAGTTTCCGCGAACTGTTGCAACGCGAACGGCAATTCGAGCACCCACGTTTCCCCGTCGAGTTCGACCGAGGCGTAGGCGTAGCCGGTGGCGGATTTTCCGCCAATCCGGAGCGAGTGCCTCGTGCCGTCCTTCAGTTCGAAGGTCAACGCGAGGTTGGCCGGGCCAAATCCGAACTTCGCCAGGTCCGCCGGCGAGCGCGCATCCCAGACGGTGGCGACCACTTCGCTGAACAGTTCCGCCGTGGTCTCGATGTCGCGTCCGTTGATGACGCCTTGCGAGCCCTCGCCCAGCGCCCACGAGTTCGTACCGACGCGAACAAGCGTGCGCGCGCGTTCACCTTGATGGCATTCGATGCGCGCGAGGTTGGTGGG
>SCTL01000587.1 GCA_004297495.1 Verrucomicrobiota bacterium | reverse complement strand
GCCGCCGGCCCGGCGTGGTTGAACATCGCCGCCAACGGCACCATGACTGGCGCGCCCACTTCCGCCGATGGCGGGACGAATTATTTCACCGTGACGAGTGCGTAGGCGGACTGGCCGGCGGCGTCGGTCACGCGCACGGTGAAATAATTCGTCCCGCCATCGGCGGAAGTGGGCGCGCCAGTCATGGTGCCGTTGGCGGCGATGTTCAACCACGCCGGGCCGGCGGCGCGGCTGTAGGTGAGCGTGTCGCCCGCGTCGGAATCAATGGCCGTGCCGGCAATGGTGTTGTTGTAGGCGATGCCTTCGGTGGCGGCGCCGCGCGCGAAGATGCTGTTGGTAAACGCCGGCGGCGTGTTGGTCTGCAAGCCGGCGATCTGCGCGGCGGAGAGCGCGGTGTCCGTGATCAACACATCATCCATCGCGCCGCTGAACATCGGGTCGGCGTAGAACTGGCTCTTGCCGAGAAAATTCACGCGCGGACTGAAGGCCGAGGGCAGGATGGACATGCCCGTGTTCTGCGCCGCGAGGGTGCCGTTGACATAAATCTTCGCCGTCGTGCCGCTCAATGTGACCGCCACGTGTTGCCACGAACCCGACGCGAGCGTGGACGTTTGCACGGTCTGTTCGGTGCCGCCGTTCTTGATGGCGAAGCGTAAATTGCTGCCGCCCGCGTTCGGCGTCAGGAACATGTAGTGCGTGGTGCTGTTGCCGAAATCGAAAATGCGCTGCCAGTTCGCGCCGCCGTCCCATTTGATCCAGGCGGCGAAAGTGAACGCGTTGCTGCTCGCGATGTTCGGCGGGAGCGTGACGACGGTGTTCGCGCCGTCGAACACGATGGCCTGGCCGTGGACGCCGTTGGTGAAGGCCGGACTGCCGGAGGTGATGCCGTTGTTGCCGTGGCCGGAGGAATCGAGCGTGTTGGTCTCGAAGCGGAGTTCCGTGAAACTGCGCGTGTTGTTATCCTGCAACGCCTGCAAGTAAGCGAGCGGCGAAGCGTTGTCGCGATAGCTCACGCCGGCGGAAGTGAGCGAGCCGTCGTCCCACTCCAGGCGGCGCACGTCCTCGACCCAGTTGTAGAGCGCGTAACGCTCGACGAACGGTGTGGTGTCGAGCATGTCAATCATCGCGGCGACGGCGGCCTGTTGTTGCGCGGCGGTGGGATCGCCGCACCCGGTCCAGTTGGCGCCGTTGTTCCATTCGGTGATCCAGAGCGGTCGCTTGACCTGATCATAAGTGGCTTTGAGAAAACCGTACATCTGGTTCGCCGCACCGGCGGGATCAGCGGGATTGAAACACCAGTAATAATGCACGGCCACGAAATCCACGCGCAGAGCCGCCGCGTCGGCCTGCGTGATGAACGGATAGAGCCAACTGCTGCGCCCGCCATCCGACGGCGCGGGTGAACCCACGCGCAAACCCGTCCCGAGCAAATCCGGCCACGAATAAATCGCGTCGCCCACGGCGATGTTCGCCTGATCCGACTTGTCCGGCTCGTTGTAGCCGAGCAACTGATTCGCGCCGCGGGTTTGCCAGTTCTGCGAGAGGCCCGGCCACCAGCGCAACTGCCGGATGGGAACGTATTCGAGATCGCGCGTGGAATTCTGGTCAATGTTCCAGTTGTATTTCCATTGCAGGTTGAGCGGGCCTTCGATGTTCCCGGCGATTCCCTTCTTGGACGACCAACGCCACGGCAGCACATAGACGAAACGGATGCTGTCGTCGAACGCGTCGGGCAGCACGCTGATGTCCATGTCGCCGTCCTGCGCCACGTAGTTCTTGCTGATGCCCGTGCCGTTTTCCGTCTGCGCGAACGTGGCCATGTAACCGCGCTTGAGTTTGAAGGAACTGATCTGCGCGTTCAGCGCGCCGAGGCCCGTGCCCTTGTAATAAACGTACTGGCTCAGCGACATCGCCGTGCCGGTGAAGTGCGGCCCGCTGTACACCGTC
>SCTL01000586.1 GCA_004297495.1 Verrucomicrobiota bacterium | reverse complement strand
GCCGACAACTGGAACGGCACCGGCGGGCTCACCAAGAATGATTCCGGAACACTGCTCCTCACCTCCGCCTTCAATGACTACAGCGGCGACACGACGATCAGCGCCGGCACACTGCAAATCGGAAATGCCCGGGCGATTCCGAACGGCGCGGGCAAAGGCAATGTCGTCGTCAACGGCACACTTAATACCGCCGGCACCAGCATTGGCATCAACGGCCTGAGCGGCAATGGCATCGTGGATGGCACCAGCGGAACGCCGATCTTCAGCGTCGGCCACAACAATGCCAGCCAGACTTTCAGTGGTGTCATCAAGAACACCGCCGGCACGCTCTCGTTGAACAAGGCTGGCAGCGGCACACAAACCCTATCCGGTGCGAACACTTACAGCGGCAGCACGACCATCAGCGCCGGCACACTCGCGCTGGGCAGCGGCGGTTCGATCGCCAACACCACCACCATCAATGTGGTCGGCGGCGCGACGTTCGACGTCTCCGCGGCGGGCTTCACCCTCGGCGGCAGCCAGACGCTCAAAGGCAATGGCAACATCGTCGGCAACCTCAGTGACAGCAGCGGCAGCATCATTGCACCGGGTGCAAGCGTGGGAATTCTGACGAACACCGGCAATCTCACGCTCGCCGGCGGCGACACGATCCAGTACGAATTCGGCGCCAGCACGAACGACCAGATTATTGTCACCGGCGATCTGACTCCCAGCGGCACGACCACGATCAATCTGGCGGTCGCCCCGCCCGGTGGATACGTGAATGGGAATTACACACTCATCCAAGTGTCCGGAAACCTGAACGGTAGCGCAGCCAACTTTACCATCACCGGCAAACCTACGCCGTCGCGTCAGACCTTCGATATTGTGTATGACACCTCGAGCACGCCCAAGAAAGTCCTGCTGCAAGTCGGCGGTGGCGTGGCCTCACTGGTCTGGTCGCCCACCAACAGCGTTTGGGATGTGATCACGACTTACAACTGGCTTAACGGCGCGAGCGCCGACGTTTATTTCGACAGCGATAACGTGAGCTTCACCGACGCCGGCTCCGGCACCTCGCCCACCATCAACACCACGGTTTCGCCGGGTTCAGTCACCGTCAACTCCGCGAATCCGTATCTGTTCTCCGGCAACGGCAAGATCAGCGGCGGCACGGGTTTGACCAAACAAAACTCCGGCACGCTGACCATCGCCACCACGAATGATTACACCGGCATTACCGCCATCAGCGGCGGCACGTTGAGCGTTTCCAATCTTGCGAATGGCGGCGCGGCCAGCCACATCGGCAAGGCCACGAGCGCCTCGGCCAATGTCGTCCTCAACGGCGGCACGCTGCAATTCACCGGCCCGACCACGAGCACCGATCACGGGGCGACGCTCGGTGCCAGCGGCGGCACGCTCGATGTCAGTTCTGCCGCCAGCACGCTCACCTTGAGCGGCTCTATCGTCGGAACCAGTGGCGGCGGGTTGACCAAAGTTGGCAACGGCACCCTCGCGTTGAGCGGTGGCAACACCTACGACGGCGCCACCACCATCAACGCGGGTCTCGCCCAACTCAGCGGCAGCGGAAGTTTCGGCACCGGTCCCGTCACCAACAGTTCGAGCGTTTTGAATTCGGGCAACCGGACCGTCGCCAACGCACTGCACGGCGCGGGCGGTCTGACCAATGACGCCACCGGCACGCTGACCTTGAGCGGCACGGGCAGCACGTTCAGCGGGCCGATGACTGTCAACGGTCCGAGCTTCGGTGGGTTGACCGTGTCCAGCAGCACTGCGCTGGGCAACTGTCCGAGCGTCACCGTCAACAGTACCACCGCCGGCGCGAGTGGCGGCACGCGCGTCACCTTGTCTGGCGGCGTGAGCACGCCCGTCGGCACCACTCTGATTCTTAATACGGCTTTTGATACCGCGCGCACCATGCTCCTCGGTGCCGGCAGCGGCACTTATACGAACACTTGGAACGGCCCGATCAGCATCAACGGCAATGGTCGCGCCCAGTTCGGCGGCGGCGCGGGCGGCGTGCTGACGGTCAACGGCAATATCAGCAGTCCCACTGCGGCCTCACTGATGGCCCGCAACAGTGGCCTCATCGTTTTTGCCGGCAATATCAGTCTTAGCTCCACAGGCA
>SCTL01000585.1 GCA_004297495.1 Verrucomicrobiota bacterium | reverse complement strand
GGTTTATCGGCGGCTAAGTTTCCTGCTGGGTGATCCCGGACTGGAAAAAAGTTTTCCCGACGACGTCGCCGGGCGCAAAGCCTGGTTCGAGCAGTTGGACAAAAGCCTGGACGAGGCCGGGCCGGTGCGGTTCATCATTGATCTGATCTCGGGCACGTCGGCGGGCGGCATCAACGGCGCGTTTCTGGCCAAGGCGCTGGTGTACGGGCAGCCGATCTCGCCCTTGCGCAAACTCTGGCTCGACCAGGGCGACATCCGCACGCTGCTCAACGACAAAAAATCCGTGGAGGGTTTTCCCTCGTTGCCGCAACCCGGCGCGCCGGAATCGCTGCTGAACAGCCAGCGGATGTATCTCCTACTCTTTCAGGCCATCGGCGGCGTGAACCCGAAAGTCGAAGCATCGAACCAATCGCCGGATGCCGAGCTGCCCGTGGCGACCTACGTCGAGCAACTCGATCTCTTTCTCACCACCACGGACATCCGGGGCGCGGAACTACCCATCCGTCTGGCGGACCGGCTGGTGTACGAGCAGCGGTATCGCCACAACTTTCAATTCATCTACGGCACAAAAAAAACCGGCTCGGGCCGCAATGACTTCGTGCCAACGTATGATCCCATGCTGGCCTTCGCCGCGCGCTGCACGTCGTCGTTTCCGTTCGCGTTCGAGCCGGCGCGCTGGACCGACGCGGAGAAACTGCTGCCTCCGCCGGCCGATCCCGAGGAGTGGAAGCAGCTGTGGCAGGATTGGGAAAAGAATTTCTTCACCCAATACACGACGGCGAATGACGGCGTGGACAACAAGTGCCGCGCGTTCGGTGACGGCGGTTATCTGGACAACAAGCCCTTCAGTTATGTGACCGGGGAATTGCAATCGCGTCGCGCGGACTATCCGGTGGACCGCAAACTTATTTACGTCGAACCGTCGCCGGACGGATCGAAGCCCAAGTCGTCCGGCGGCAAGTGCCCCGGCAAACCCAACGTGCTGGAAAACGTGCTGGCCGCACTGTTGATGTTGCCGCGGCAGGAAACCATCCGCGAAGACATCGAGCGTTTGCAGGAGCGCAATCGTCTCTTGGCGCGCGTCGAGCGCATCCGCAGCCAATTGGATGCCGACACCACCAAACGTGTCACCACGCTGGACACCGCCACCAAGTTTGGCACCGATATCGGCGCGTGGTTGCAAAAAGATGTTACGGACCTGGCAAACGAATTCGGAGTGGCCTACGTCTCTTATTACCGCTTGAAAGTCGCCGACGCCACGGATGAACTGGCGGAGCTTGTCACGCGGCTTTTTGGTTTCGATCCGAACTCCGACACCTTCGAGGCCGTGCGCTCGCTCGCCCGTGCCTGGCGGGACGACCTCTACAAGGCACAACGCCCGAAGAATTCCGAGGGTTGGAAATCACACAACCAATTCCTGCTCGACTTCAACTACAGCTACCGCCTCCGCAAGCTGCAATTCCTGCTGGCCCGGATCGCCACGCTGGAAAAAACTGACGCGCTATCGCGCAACGAAGCCGCCACTTTGCGCACCCTGGCCGGGCTGGATTCCGTCTCCGCCCCTGAACTTCGCAAGGCCTGCGCGGAAATGCGCGGACGTTTCAGCGAGATTTACCATCGCTTGCGCGCCGGCCACCGTGAACTGCATCAGGAGCCGCCCGCCGCGGAAACGAACGCACCTTCCCCGGCTCCCGCCGCCCGCCTTTCGCTCGGCGCACAGGCGAAAAAGCTCAACTTCAAACCCGACGAACTCAAAGCCA
>SCTL01000584.1 GCA_004297495.1 Verrucomicrobiota bacterium | reverse complement strand
CAGCGTGATAGTGATGCGTGCCGGTGTTTTCCTGGTGCGCGTAACCGGGATCGAACGTCGCGCCTTCATTCACGTAGGCTTCGCGATTCCAACTACCCGTGCCGGTGACTTCCGTGGTGCCGTTCCAATAAAAAGCGTCGCGCGAATCGAACATCGCCACGCCGTCCACGAAATAACCGATCGCGCCGAGGCCGGTCAGATTCGTCGCGGTGTGAACGGTCGGCGTTCGCGGAATGCGGTAGAGCACGTTCTGATTCTTCGGCAGGTTGGGAAAACTTCCATTCAGCCACGGCCCCATCGTGTGCTGGCCGAGGCCGGAAGTTTGCAGGTAAACCCAACTCGATGAGGAATAGACCGCCTGCACACCGGCGTAGGCGGGTGACGCCTGATTCTGCGTTCCGTTGTTCCAAGTGGTGACGGCGTTGCCGGCGGTCTTGGCGGCGTCGTTGGTGTAAATGCGTGCGTATCGGCTCGTGTAGGTCGTGAGCCAGGAATTCGTGCGCGGATCGCTGTTCGCAGTCGCGGTGAACGTGAGGTTCAGCGTGAGTCCCTGCCCGCCCGAAGCGACATCGGTGATTTGATAAGTTCCCGAGCCGGGCACGCCGCGCAAATAACCCAGGTAGCTGGCCCCGAACAATCCCGCGCTCGCGGAGTCCAGTGAATAAACCGCTTCGCCCGAAAGCGGGAGCGAATTGGAATTCGACGCGTACGAAAACCAGTAGGGATTCCCGCCGCCGGTGTCGCGCAAACCCAGACTCACGATGCGAAAGCCGATGCTGTTCGCCGCCACACCGGAGGAAACCGTCACGACGGACGCGGCAAAGTTCACGCCCTCGCTCGTGTCAATGTGATTGCCGTCGCCGCCGATGGAGGGATTGCCGATGCCCAGACGCGTATCGCCGTCCAGACTCGTGAACACATCCACCGGATCACTGGAATGCACCGACATCGTGAGCGCGACCTGGACGAAGTGGCCCGAGACCGGATCCACGAACGTGTAATACTTCGTGCCGTTCGTGGCGAGCGAGACGATGGAGTCAGTGAGCGTGACGCTGGCGGCGCTGGCCGTCAGGGTGAACGCGGCGAACGCGAGGCTCAACCAGAGCTGGCAGTTGGATGGTTTCATGGTGTGTGTCTTTGGGGTTGAATGGTGTGGCCGGAAAATTTCAGTAGGCGCAGGTGAAGAAAAATTGCTCGCGCGACTCGGTCCATTCGCGGTGGCGGCGCGCGTAGGCGTCTTCGCTGGCCAGCTTCGCCGCGCGGGCGGCTTTCCGTTCGGCGAGGATGTCTCCCATCGTGGCCGCGCCGCTGACGAGGCGGGTGAAAGTGTCATTGAGTTTGATCGCCGCCGCCGTTGTGTTTTCGAATCGTGTATTCATAATTTTCTGGCGTCAGCTTACGCGAGCGAACCTTAAGCGATGGTGAAGGCGAAAAATTCTTTGAAAAATCTTTCCGCCAACCGCAACAAAATCTTCATCCCGGCTTAAGGTTGTGCGTGCGAAACTCGACGGATGAACTCGGATACAATCACCCTGTATTCGGACGCGGGTTTTGGCACACTCACGGCTGACAACCTCAAGGATATGAGAATTCTGATCGTGGAAGACGAACCTGATCTGCAACGCGGCCTCGCCCGCGCGTTGCGCGACGAAGGCTACGCCGTGGACTGCGCCGACAACGGCGCGGACGGCCTCTTCAACGCCGAGTCCACCGACTACGACGCCGTGGTGCTCGACGTGATGATGCCGCAAATGGATGGCTGGGAAG
>SCTL01000583.1 GCA_004297495.1 Verrucomicrobiota bacterium | reverse complement strand
TCTTGATGGATTGCAGCTTCATCATCGAGAGACTGGCCATCATGAACGACGCGAGCAGGAAGAACATGATGTCAATGAGCGGAATGATCTCGATGCGCGCTTTCTTTTCGGGAAATGGTGAGCCGATTTTCATGGTGATGCGCGGTGGAGGGCGTGGGGCGGCGTTATTCGGTCTTGCGGAAGATTTGGGTTTCAAAGCCGCGTTGCTTGGCGGCGGTGACCATGACCTCGACGTTCGTGGCGGCGGATTCCAATTCAAATTGAAGTTGCGCCAGCTTGCGCGTGAAATAGTTGAACGGTATCAGCGCCAGGATCGCGATACCGAGACCGCACATGGTGGCGATGAGCGCCTCGCCGATGCCGCCGGTGATGGAGTTCATCTGGCCCTCGATACTGGTGCTGCCCAGCGCGTTGAACGTGCGGAAGATGCCGGACACCGTGCCGAGCAATCCCAGCAACGGCGCGAGTGTCACGAGCGTGTCCATCACCGTGAGGAAACGGCCCGCCTTCTGAAGTTCCGCGCCGGCGGCCACGGCGAGCGCGCCCTGGAGCGAGGAGTGATAATGGTTCATGCCGTGCCAGATCATGCGGATCACCGGGTCCTCCGAGCCGCGTGAAATTTTCGAGGCCTGCGCGAAATCGCCGGCTTCGAGCGACGCAAAAAGTTTTTCGAGCGTCTCGGGATCACGTTTGCGGCTCTCGCGGAACCACCAGAAGGTGCGTTCGCCGACGACGGAGACGGCGACGATGGCGGTGATGAGAATCGGCCACATGATCGGGCCGCCGGCTTCGAATTCTTTGACGATGAAGTTCGCTAACATGTTATTGCCTCTGGTTTATGGATTCGATTTGTGGTTGGTAAAATTCTTTCACCGGATTTGGAAAATGACTTCGATGGTGTGAACGCGCGCTTCGCCCGGCGGATGGCTCAGGCGAAGATTTTTTTTCACGTGACTCAACGCGGCTTCGTCCAGTTCGCGATAACGGGAACTCTGCCGGACCACGGCGTCGGTGAGCGCGCCGCTTGCGTCGAACGTGACTTCGATCACCACCTTGCCCTGATAGCCGTTGCGCAAGGCGTTCGGCGGATAACGCGGCGCGGGATTGCCGCCCCAATCCTCGTTGCTCGGCACGTAACGCGTCGGGCCCGTGGGCACATCGCGCGTGTGCGCCGGCGGCGCTTGGGCGAACCGTGGCGACGCGGCGATGATGACCGGGCCTTTCACCGGCACGGCGAAGGCGACTTGCGCGGGATTCGCGGCGACGACGGTGGCCACGACGGGTTCATCGGTGACTTCCTGCGGCTTCTCCGGCTCGTCCGGTTTGGCTTCGTCGGGCTTGGGTGGCTCGGGTGGTTGTTGAATGACGACGGGAACGACCTCGGTAATTTCCGGCAGTTCGCGAACGTGGAAGGGCTGTGACTTGACTCCGATAAGACCGATGATCAGGAACAGTGCGCAAATGGAATCCACCCAGGCCAGCCGGCGATAGGAATCTTTATACTCCTGCGGCAGGCTCAGGCGCGCGAGATCATCGTGGAGCGTGTAGCTCTGGGCAGCTTCGACTTCCTGTGTGATCCCCGTTTCCATACGACACTTTGGCCTGCATCAATTTCAATTTAATTTAGCCGACAAAGGGGGCAAAAGCGAAATCGCTGGCGAGGCTGGCGGCAGGAAGCCTGAAGACAGAAATCCGTTCTGGGTTGAGTCAGCATAAAATGACTTTTGGTTTTTTGACGCCCGGATAAGTGATCCTGTCGCCGGAAACTAATTAAAGGGCTTTCCCGGCGGGCGCAACTTAATCTTCACAAATTCTTAATTTTCCCCTTGCATCCTGTCCCGCAGAGGATTAAAACGCGCCTCAAGAAGTCCCCTAGAAGAAACTAAACCAGGAAAAAACCTATGACTAAACGTCTCCACAACAGGCGCACACCTATCGTGTGCAATCTGTCCGCCCTCGGGCTGGTCTGCGCGCTCGGGATCGCGGATGTAACTCTGGCGCAGGATACAAATGCACCGTCGCAGTTGAAACCCGTGGTGGTAACCGGTTCACTGATTCCGACGGCGGAAACGGTCGGTGCTACGCCGGTGCAAACCCTCTCCACAGAAGCGATCGATAATGCGGGCACCGCCGACACGCTGCTCACACTTAGAAAGCTGGTTCCTGGATTTACCGGCGCCGGGAACTATCTCGGCAGCGCGAATAACAACGTAAACATTGGCGCCGGGTTCCAAGCGTTTACAGGCGAGTCTTACGCTGCGATCCGCAACCTGCCGACGCTGGTCCTGATTGACGGTCAGCGCGTCGTTAGTTCCGCGTTGAGCGGCGGACAGGCGGTGGACCTGAACTCCATTCCACTCGCGATGATTGAGCGCGTGGAGGTCCTGAAAGACGGGGCTTCCGCCCTTTACGGTTCGGATGCCATTGGCGGCGTCATCAACATCATTACGAAGAAGAACTTCACGGGAGTTGAAATTTCCGGCCGTTACGGATTTCCAGTTGAGGGTCCCGGCAACCATGCCGTTGAGAGGCAAGTGTCAATCGTTATGGGCACGGCCACTGAGAATGCGAGATTCACCGCCGGAGCTCAACTTTTCCAGCAAGAGCCGTTGCTGACAAGAGACCGAAGCATCGGCTCATTGAGTGCGGCTGAGCTGGCGGCACATAACGTCGTGGCCGCACCGGCTTACTTCAGTCCGAGCTTTCCCGGCAAGGTGCAGGCGGGTGGGCACATCTACCTCCTCGCGAACTCACCGTTCCTCAATCCTGCGGACTCTCATTACCTGGGTGGTGGTTTACAAGGCTACAATCCGACTATTTCCACGCCGCCGGTATTTCCTGGGCAAACGTTCGCTGGCAGTACTGCGATCGTGGATTATAACAATTACGCAATCTCGCAAGGGTACGTAGCTCCAGGCTTTACACCCTACAACACACCTGGACCGTATGTTTTGGCTGACACCGCAGGGGCGGTGTTGAAAACCACGGACTTTGGCACCACCACCATCTTGTCACAGGATCGCCGGCAATTCTGGGCGAGTGGCGAGTACGATATCTTCAAAGATAAAATGACAGTCTACTCGCGCTTGCTCTATTCAGATAATTTTGCGGAGGGCCAGTTAGCTCCATCGCCAGTGCCATCACAAACCACTTACAATACGATTATCCCTGCTGACAACCCGTATAACCCTTTCGGAATACTCGTTGGTCAAGGTCAAGGCACTGGAACCAACGCTCCCCCGCGCGTCCGATCGCGGTTTGTTGATTTCGGGAATCGTACTTTCGTCAGCTTGTCTGATACCTATCAATGGGTCGGTGGCCTTAAAGGAAATTTCTCGCCTGACTATGCCTACGATCTTTCCTACGATTACAGCCGTTCCCGTCAGGAACAACAAACGCGAAATGCGGTTAACGGTGCGCTCCTTAATCAAGCCTTCGTCCCCATCGGCGTGACGGATGGTCAAGGTCGCCCCTTAAGCACGCTTACTGATGCGGCGGGCAACAACTTGCCGGTGTACAATTTCTTTGGGGCGTCGCTTTCGCCTGGCAGCGGCGTCAATGCACAAAGCACGATCGACGCACTCAAGGCAACCCTCTTCACTTGGGGACAATCCGAACTCTGGAGCGCTGCGGGTGTCTTCAACGGCACGCCGTTCTCCCTGCCCGCAGGCAAGGTTTCCTTTGCAGCCGGCGGTTCGTACAACGAAGAAAGCATCAGCCTCCAAGTGGATGGCCTGAGCCAGGGGAATCTGGCACCAGGACTAAACGTGGCTGTTCCATTCCCCAACAGTCGCCGCAAGACTGCCGCCGGTTTCATCGAGGTGAATATCCCAATCACCAGCCCGGACATGAAGGTCCCAGGTTTCTATGATTTAAGCTTTGATCTGGCTGGGCGCTATCAGACGTTCGATCCGGGTGGGGATGCGGCGGTGCCGAAAATCGGCGTACGCTGGCAGCCGATAAACGATCAACTCACTCTTCGAGGAAGCTATAACGAGGGTTTCATAGCGCCTTCTATCTTCAACCTGTTTGGTCCGGCCTTCGCCAGCAACCCCAATGTTGTTATAAACGGGCAGCCTGGCCAGGTACAAACCGAGGTTGTGGGCAACCCCAATCTGCAAGCTTCCAACGCCAAACAGTATGGTGCGGGCATTGTGATCACACCTAAGAGCCTCGTGAAAAACCTTACCTTGAGCGTGGATTACTACAACATCACCGAGGATCACCTCCCGGTTTCCGACGCGCAGAGTGTCGCTAACAGCCTCAGCACACTCGGCCCCGCTTCGCCGTTCGCGTCCGGATTCACCACCCAAGATGGTTATCCGTTTACTTCAGCATCCCAGGTCACGATCGATAACTGGCTCAACGCAACCTATCCGTGGCAGCCGGCGGGTGCGCTTAAGACAGAAGGCATAGATTTTAGCATCAACTATGTCATCCCCGACGAGAAAACTGGCTGTGGGAAAATCACCCTCAACGCGGTGGCAGATCTCAAGCTTAAATATCAGGTTCAGCAAAGTCCCGCGTTGCCTTTCGTGGAATACAAAGGCACGTACACGCCATTCTCAGGGTCGATCCCCGAGTGGAGTTTGAACACCTCATTGACGTGGGAATATCGCAACCTGACTTACGTTGTTAACGCGAATTACCTGCCCGCAATGTCGGATCCTGGTCTGCTCATTGGCCCCTATAGCGAGCCGACGCAGGGATTTTCGGACCTGCCCCCCCTCGGTGACCCATACACGACTGATGGCACATCACTCAACGCCTATCCGATTCCAGCCCACTTCACCATTGACATGCAATTGAACTACGAGTTCGGCAAAACTAAGACCGAAGGCCGGAAATGGTATGACGGGACCAAACTCACGGTCGGCTGTCTGAACATCACCGATGAGCAGCCGCCAGTCATTTCCGACGCGGTTGAGGACAATACCGACAAGAATGTTTACGACATCGTTGGACAGTTCGTTTACTTCCAGGTGTCGAAGAAATTCTAGGCCGCACACGCTTGGACGAAGGCCGGAATCCAATTGCGGATTCCGGCCTTTCCTTTTTCCGACCTGGCTGGATGCCGACCGGCATTTTCGATCGAAACAGACCCTTGAAATTTACTCCGTCCGGGCTTAGGCTGACTCCAGAAACCACGCAGTAAAGCCTATGAAAATGACCTTCACAATTCTCTGTATCTGGACTCTGGCCCTTGTGACTTTGAGTGCGCAAGCGGAGCCAACGAAGAACAAAGCCGACAAGTCCGCCGCCACACCAACCAAAGCTGCCACGACTTCCGATTCCAAAACGAAGTCAGCGACCCAGGAACAAGGTGTGTTGACCGGCTCTTACATCAAACGCACCTACCATCGGAGCGGCAAGATCACCGATGGGCCCAACCAGGTTGTCGTCCTTGATCGGAACAGCATTGAGCAAAGTGGAGCAGTGGACTTGAACCAGCTTTTGATCCGCAGAGGAATCCGCAGGTAAGCCAGCCGCCCAAGCAGCTTAAACGCGGCGATTCTCCGTCGAGTTACACGGGAGAAGAGTTGTCACGAGTCCTCGACCCGCAGGCGGGGACAGCATTCATTTTACTTCCAACAAGGCGCAGCCAGACAAAGAAATTGTTTGATCGCTCAACCCTTTGCAACGTCCCTCCAAAGCAACCTTCTGTCCGACTCTTGCAATCGTCGTCCGTGCGCCCCCACTGGTGGAACCGACGATTTCATCGCCGCCTTTCGTCGTGAAAATCGCCGAATAGACCTCGGGCGGGTGCACATTGCACTCAACTTTCCATTGCCGTTCGGTCGTCTTGAGATAAACAGCGTAAGGTCGGATAAATAGCGGCTTCGAAAAGCCGATCACCTCTCCCTGCAGCCGGATCACCTGTCCCTCATACCGCTGTTTCGCTGCCGCCGCATCCGCCCGGTAATGGTTCATCAAATCCATCGCATTCACCACTTCCCCCTTTTGCAACGGCGGCAGCGTGTTCATCGGCGGCGTCGCGTGGTCAATGACGGGTTCAGCTTTTGCAACGGCCACTTTTGCCGCCGCCGCTTCCGCTTCCGCCTTTTGCTGCGCCTTCTTCGATTGCTCCGCTTCCGACTTTAACCTTTGCTGCTCGTCGGCGAGTTGCTTTCTCTCCGCCTGGGTTTGCCCTAACTCCTTTTTCAGTTTCTCAAGCTGGGCTTCCTTGCTCTCCAATTCCTGCAAACGCGCTTTCGGGATCGTCACCAATTCCTCGGCAAGCAGCGGTTGCGTCAGCGCCGCGAGGACGAGCGTCAGGGGAATCAATCGGCGAGAGAGGATCATGTTCATGCGCCGAGTTAAACAAACCCTCTGTCATGCCGTCAATGAAACTGCGTCCGGAGTTGCGACTCAGGTTGCCGTCGTTTCACTTTCATCCTGAATGTAAGTCTTGCCGCGATAGAATCCCGCCAGCAGAACGAAAAGCACGGCGGTCGCGAGCATGACTTTGGTGAAGAAAAAGAAATAGCTCGCGCCCGCCAGTTTCACCGAGCCATCCGGGTTTTGAATGAAGAAATTCACGCCCGCCGTGAAGACATTTCCCAAAGCGACCGAGCCGAGATAAGTAAACATCACCAGTGACTTCATTTTTTTCGGCGCTTGTGTGTAGGCGAATTCCATGTGTGTCACTGAAACCATCACCTCGGCGGCGGTCAATGCCACGAACGCGAGAACCTGCCAGATGATGTTCGGCTTCTGGCCGGCATCAATCCACGTTTGAATCACGGCCACAATGGCGAAAGCCACCGCCGTGAGGAACAGGCCCATCCCGATTTTGCGCAGCGGCGTCAGGCGGAACAGTTTTTCAATCGCTGGATAGACGACATAGGAAAAGAGCGGCAGCATCAGGAGAATGAAGATCGGGTTAACCGTCTGAATCTGCGCAGGCAACCATTCGCGTCCCAGGAGATGCCGGTCCATTTTCTCCGACTGCAACACCCACGACGAAAAGTTCTGCTGCCAGAGCGCCCAGAAGATCGCTGCGAACGGCATGATCGCCAGCAGATTGCCCAGCGCCTTCAGGTTTTCCT